>DJCU01000040.1:0-11282 GCA_002430725.1 Candidatus Gottesmanbacteria bacterium UBA5942 | reverse complement strand
TGGGATGGCACTTGGAAATGCGAAACGTATTGCTGAAATAAACGAGTTTCAACAACCGTTCCCTGTATCGTCAGTCGCACTGATTGCGGCAGAAGCTGCACTCAAAGATACAGCGTTTCTCCGCGCGACTAAGCAATTTATCGCATCTGAGCGATCGTTTCTTACCAAGGCATTAACCAAGCGCGGCTTCCAAGTTTCACAGTCGATAACGAACAACCTGTTTGTCTCACGTGCTGACAACCAAAAAATTATCCTAGCCCTTGCCGCCAAAGATGTAAGCGTGATAGATGGCACATTTTTTCCCGACAACAAGCTTGTGGGATTTCGTATTTCTCTACGAGACAAAAAAACAAATAGAACATTTCTTGCCCGTCTCGATGAAGCACTTGCTTGTCTCACTCCCAATAAATTGTTACGATCATAGGAGGTTTTATGAACACAATTCAACCACTCAAGGGTTTTCGAGATTTCCTGCCGGCAGAAGCTGCGAAGCGCAAATGGCTTCGCGATAAGCTCGCGGGCATTTTTGGGTCTTGGGGATTTGCGCCACTCGAAACACCGACACTCGAACCGTTAGAAATATTTGTAGGAGCAATCGGAGAAGATGAAAAACTATTTTTTAAATTCAAAGACCAAGGTGAACGTGATGTCGCACTACGATACGACCAAACAGTGCCTACCTGCCGAGTCATAGCACAATACCAAAACCAACTCACCTTTCCATTTAAGCGATATCAGATACAGCCTGCATTTAGAGCCGAAAAACCACAGAAGGGCAGATATCGTGAGTTTACCCAGGCAGATGCGGACATATTTGGCATAAAAACACCAGACGCAGATGCCGAGGTTATCGCACTATCACTCGAAGTATACAAACAGCTTGGGTTTAACAATGCCCTTGTTCGTATAAATTCACGTGCGCTTTTTAAGGACATGCCCTACGAAGCAATCGTTGCGATCGATAAAATTAAAAAAATCGGAGATGAGGGTGTGCTAGCAGAGATGGAGAAAAAAGGTATTCCCCAAGAGAAGGCCAGAGAATATCTTTCGTATGTAAAAAACTTACAGCCCAATGAGGAAATTTCATTTATCCTCAACTATCTGAAAAACTACGGGTTTTCCGATGACTGGTATAGCTTCGATCCGACAATCGCCCGTTCTTTTTCGTATTCCATGGGACCAATTTGGGAAGTAGAAATCCCCGATGCGGGATACAATATGTCGGTATTGGGTGGTGAACGCTATGACGGGCTGCTCCAAAAATTCGCTGGGCGTGATATCGGGGGCACTGGATTTGCAGTCGGCTTTGACCGCACACTGGAAGCCGCAGAAATCATGGGGCTTATCCCCACGCTTTCCGTAGCAGGTCAGGTACTTGTCACGATATTTTCAAAAGATATGCGAGCAAATGCACTAGAGATCGCAAAAACGCTGCGTGCAGAAGGAGTTGCTGCTGATGTATATCCCGCTGCAGACAAGCTGGAAAAACAACTCAAGTATGCAGATAAAAACACAATCCCCTATGTCATTATCCAGGGGCCAGACGAAGCAGCAAAAAATACCGTCACCCTAAAAAATATGAAAACAAAAGAGCAAAAAGAAGTATCGCTTCCCGAACTTCCAAAATTATTCGCAAACGATTAACGATCATTATACTGCCATGAGTCGTAGAACTATTGCCGCGCTTTATCTGCTTATCGTGTCTCTTATCTGGGGTGCGGCAAGTCCGGTCGTGAAAAACACGCTCCAATGGTTTGACCCATGGCTGTTTCTCACCTATCGATTTTTTGTCAGTTCGCTCATCGCGTTTCCCTATCTTACATTTACCGGCATAAAGTTTCCCAAAAAACCCGGAGACCAATGGTTAACAATCGCGACAGGACTCGTATCAGCGCCGCTTTCGCTTTTTCTTTTTTTCGAGGCGCTGGACAAAACTACCGCACTCTCTGGAAGCCTCATTACCGCTGCAGGCCCGCTTTTTCTTGTCTTGGGCGGGATGCTATTTTTTCGTGATCGCATAACACGCAATGAAAAAATCGGCATTGGCATCGCTATTTTCGGCACAATTCTTACCGTTATCGGCCCACTTATTCTTAACGGTCACTCCGATACGCTCGGTAAACTTGAAGGGAATACGCTCATGTTGCTTGCTGTTATTACCGATATTATCGGTGCTTTGATGAGTAAAGAGGCGATGAAAAAAGGAATTCATCCGACTCTCGTTGCCCAAGTCCAGTTTATTTTAGGATTTACGATATTTTTACCTATTCTTTTCCTCCGTCAATCACCAGAACTGGTTTGGACTTCCCTTATCACTGCCCCACTACCGGCACATGCCGGAGTATTTTATATGGCAGTGCTCTCTGGTACGGTCGCCTACACCATACGAAATGTCGCAGTCAAAACAATCGAGGTATCCGAATCCGCGCTGTATCAGTATTTGCAGCCCCTGTGGGCGGCTATTTTGGCTGTGTTATGGCTTCACGAGGCAATCACCCCATCTTATATCGTGGGCGGTGTGATCATCGCGATAGGCGTTTATATTGCTGAAT
This sequence comes from Candidatus Gottesmanbacteria bacterium UBA5942, assembly GCA_002430725.1. Taxonomy (GTDB): domain Bacteria; phylum Patescibacteriota; class Microgenomatia; order UBA10105; family UBA927; genus UBA927. Next base: position 8,730 of record DJCU01000040.1, on the reverse strand, counting down.
TTCGAAAAGCATCGAGACAACGAAATACCCATCTTCGTCATACGAGAAAAAAACACCGCTAATATAGCTTGCCTCAATATGTCGGGTATACGATATAATCAGACTATATCCGTATGGGCGAAGGTATCCTAAACACTTTATTTAAAAAATCTCGAGCATCATCTCCTGAGCAGCGCAGTTATTCTCACTCAATTCTGGGCGTGTACAACCTCAAAAAACTTGCACGCGCTGATGAATTATTTCCTGATCTCACCCGCGATTTTATGGAAATGGAAGTAACACTAAGAAGGAAACAAGCGATAGGAAGATCTGCTGGTATTGACATCACCTCAGAGTACCGACTGGTACCTGTCATTGCGTTACATAAAATAAACGGAAAACCAGTCATGGATTATTACATGGAATGGCGTGACAAAGACGGTAAACCAAACCTCAATAATCCTCTGTATTCGAGACGAAAAAAACTATCTAGTATGCAGCTATTCCAGCTCAGATCCAAACTCGCCCCCTACAACGAATTTGATCCCGAAAATCCATAATCAAGGCTATTTCTCGGCTTTTGCACCAACACTCTGTACGTAAGTCAAATCTTTTGCTATAATAGGTATCTTATGAAGACTGGTATTCACCCAAAATGGTTTTCCGATGCGGTCGTTTCGTGTGCCTGTGGCAACACGTTCACTGTCGGAGCTACCAAGGATAAAATTGCTGTTGAAATCTGTGGCAAATGCCACCCATTCTTCACTGGAGAAATGCGGTTTGTCGACACGATGGGTCGCGTAGAACGCTTCCAGAACAAACAGAAACAGGCGGCAACAAGCGGATATATTTCAAAGAAAAAGAAGAAGCAGCAAAGTGCTTCTACAGCAGCCCCGAAATCTCTCAAAGAGATGTTAATGGGTATAAAGTAGCTATACTGAGTTTAGGGAACGTATACTGAGTGAAGCCTCGTGCTACACTTACAGAATATTTCTCTAAGCTCTTTTTTTTATGAATACAGATATTGCCATCATGGAATTTCGAGCGGGCCCCGGGGGCGAAGAAGCCAAGCTTTGGGCTGCTGATCTCATGCGTATGTATAGTCGTTACGCGGCTATCCTCGGCTGGAAAATTGAACAGCTTGATACCCTCACTATACGCATCAAAGGAGTAGGTGCATTTACCAAACTTCAGTACGAGGCTGGCACACACCGAGTACAACGCACCCCGTCTACCGAACGACATGGTCGTATCCACACATCTACCGCTACTATCGCAGTGTTACCCGAAGTGCCAGAAAATGAAATAACGGTTCGCCCCGAAGATATTGAGTGGGATTTTTATCGGGCAGGCGGCAAAGGCGGCCAAAACGTCAACAAAGTTTCTAGTGCTGTACGTATCCGACACGTGCCTACCGGCATTGTCGTCCAGTGTCAGACCGAACGAGATCAGTACCAGAACAGACAGGTAGCGCTCGGTATGCTCCGGGCAAAGCTATGGGAGCGACAGCTTATGGAACGCGAACAGTCCATGAGCGAACAGCGCTCAATTATTGGTCGCGGGATGCGCAGTGAAAAAATTCGCACCTATAATTTTCCTCAAAACAGGGTAACTGATCACCGGATAAATAAATCGTGGCACAACCTCGAGGATATTATCGAAGGGAAAATGCAAAAAATTAGCGAAGCAATGCTTACAATTCAATAAACCAATAAAATACTATGCCAGAGAAAAGAAAACCAAGGTCACAACAAAGAGAGCAACTGTATGAAAACGCTTTTAAGCGGACTACTACCCGCCAACAAAGACGTGGCTTAGATGTTGATGATGCCCAAGATACGGCCCAATCCGCAATTCTTATCGCACTCGAAAAAAAGATTGAGCAAAACGGAGAAGATGCATTAATGGGATACGTAGATAAAACTGCCCGAAATAAGCTTATCGATCTTGCAAGACGCAATAAAATGAAGGGAAGACGACATGTTCCCATTAAAGACGAGTCTACATTCAGTTTACACGAAAGCGTCTTACCTGAACGGGAAACAATCCATCGGGAGCAAAAAGCAGCAATCCGTAAAGCCATACGCTCATTAGGTGAAGAATTCCAAGAGATCATGCTCCTTGTTATGGATGGCTACACAAATGAGGAAATTGCACAAATAACGAAAACTAACCCCGTTACTGTCCGAACAAGAATAAACAGGGCACGCACTAAGCTTCGCGAACAACTCGAATTATTTAAATAATTCCCTATTGCTCCCTTCTCTTGGGGCTCTAAACCTCCGTATCGCGTCACTTTTACTCCTGTGTTCCCAGCGTCACCGTAAATGACCGCTCCTCACCTTCACGCCATACAGTAAACGATACTGCATCCCCTACCTTTTTCTTGCCGATAATGCGGGCAAGATCGTTTGCGGTAGTCACCTTATCACCGTTTATACGGGTAATAATATCGTCAGGCTGTATACCTGCCCGCTCAGCCGGACTACCCTCCACAATCGCCATTACATACGCTCCCTCGGGTATTTCATTTAGTACCGCAACCTGACGACTAATCATGCGGTATTCTACCCCCACAAATGGGCGGTTAAATTGACCAGTGGTATTAAAGTTATTGACCGCTTCTTTTACCGTATTTATAGGCAACGCAAATCCAATACTTTGCCCTTCGGCAGACACCGCGGTGTTTACCCCAATCACTTGCCCCGCAGAATTAAGCAGCGGCCCTCCTGAATTACCGGGGTTTATCGCGGCATCGGTTTGTATCACGTTGTCGAGACGCTCTGCAGAGCTTGCAAATGGATCGCCTGCGGTGATACCGCGACCTACACCGGAAATCACCCCGACCGTAACGGTATTACGAAACTCCCCCAATGCTGTCCCTATAGCAATCGCCATCTGCCCTACTTTAATTTTGTCAGAGTCACCCATTTCTATAGGAGTAAGATCAGTCGCATTTATTTTGATAATCGCAAGATCACTGTCCGGGTCACGATAAATTTTTACGACATCGTATGACTTGTCGTCTGCGGTGATAACCCGATATTTTGCGTTTGAAACAGACACCACATGCTTGTTGGTAACAACCAACCCATCTTCGGAGATAATAAATCCGCTCCCAATATCCTGCTCGATGGTAGCTCCCCTACCGGGTGATGAGAATGGATCGAATGGGTTAAATTCAAAAATATCGCCACCTCTACGGGTTTGTGAAATACCCACCGTCACAACCGAAGGTGACACCCGCTCAACGACCCCAGTGATCACATTTTCTTCCTCGATCACTTTGATACGCTCTGGTGACAAATTCAACGATGAAACACTATCTTTTGGCAAACGCAGCCACTGATTGACATACTGCCAATTAAGCCCCAACCATCCAGCAGAAATCGTACCACCAGCAAGAATAAGCACTGCAGCGATGATAATGAGAGGATTTTGAAGTTTCATATGAAAAAAGTATACGACAACTTCCTAAAATGTTCAAAAAAATGCAGCGTTACTTCAGAAGAAGCTCTATAGCGCGTGCAAACTGTCCATCTGCGGTTGCAGCATTTGCAGGGTCAAGCGTCACCACGAGCTCAGGCGTCAGACCTTTTTCGCTAATGGATGTGCCACCGGGCAACAGCCATTTGCCGGTCGTAATATGCACACTTGAACCGCCAGAAAGATCAAACGGTGTTTGTACAGTGCCTTTGCCAAATGTAGTTTCACCCACGAGTCGTCCCCGATTGCTATCGCGTAGTGCGCCTGCCACGATTTCAGCTGCGGAAGCACTGCCCTGATTTACCAACACAACAACTTTCATGTTGGTTAATTTTCCTTTGCGATCAGTCGGGTAATCCTGACGTGTACCGTCACTATTTACCTGACTCACCACAGTACCGCCTTTCATAAATTCACTGGCAATATATACAGCACCGTCCAAGTACCCTCCGGGGTTGTTGCGCAAGTCCAAGACTAATCCTGCAAGCTTATCACCGTTTTTTTCAAAAGCGACAATTTCATTTACTGCTTTGTCCCAATCAGCATTGGTATTATCACCAAATCTCGTCAAATTTATATAGGCAATCTTGCTATTATCAGAGCGAAGTTTCAGGGAAGCTGCTTCAGTTGCCGCAGAAATTTCCGTTACATCTCGTATATTTTTTATCCACCACGTGACCGATGGCACAGTGATGGTATTTCTCACGATCTCCACTTCTCTTGGCCCTTCGGAAGACAGCGGGCTTAACAGTGTCAAACGCACTTTGGTATTTTTTGGCCCGCGAATACGATCAACCGCCTGATCAACTGTCCATCCTGCAGTTTCATCATCATTCACCTTGAGAATAATGTCATTGGGTAATACTCCCGCTGCTTCTGCAGGTGTACCTTTGAGTGGTGAGACAATAATCACCCTCCCGTCTTTCATCCCCAACTGTGCACCGATACCTTCAAATGCTCCACCTAAATCTTCTTTGAATTGTTTATTTTCTTGCGGAGGGAAAAATGAAGTGTATGGGTCACCGACTGCAGCAACCATACCGGTAACTGCCCCGTATACCAATTTTTGTATATCAATTGCTTTGGGGTCTATGTAATATCGGGATACTTTCCCCCACACATCCCAAAACAGATTAAAATCAACATTGGTGCTATCAGGAGCCTCGGTGTTTATGACTGGTCTCTTATCAACGAAGTTTACAGAAGCTTTCCGTTCGCCTAACCGATATCCTGCTCCACCAACGAGAATAAGAAGTGCGACAAGAAGAATAACCGATCGTATTTTTGAAAATGGCAGGGATTTCATTGAGAGTCTTAGGCACGCACGACAAAAGGCAACAAAGCTACCAACCGCGCTCGCTTAATTGCTTGTTCCACCCGGCGCTGATGCTTCGCGCATACTCCGGTGCGGGCACGACCCTGTAGCTTACCACGCTCAGTGACATACTTATCTAGTCCTGCGACATCCTTATAGTCAGGATTTGTTTTTGCCGCGCAAAACGGGCAGTTGGTCGGAACCGGTCGCAATTTTCGTACAAATTTTCCAGATCGTTTCATCATAGGTTTTAACTTTTTACATTTAACAGTTAACTGTTAACAGTCAATTGTTAATAGTTATTTTAGAACGGTATATCGTCAGGGTTCACATTTTCTGCCGCTTCTGGCGGTGATACTGGTGAGCCCTCACTACTACCTGCTGTCTTACTTGGTTTTTTCTTCACTTCTTCTTCTGGCTCGGATACTACTTCTTCGCCTCCAGCAGCCGGTCGCTTGGAATCAAGTACGATCATGTCTTCAATAACAATTTCCGTACTTGTCCGTTGTGCACCGTCTTGCGCTTGCCAGGCACTTGTCCTGAGCCTTCCTTCAACATACACCTTTCGCCCCTTTGCTAACAACTGGCTGCAAAGTTCGGCTAGCTTATTCCAGGCTACTACTCGGTGAAATTCAGTTTCTTCTTTTTTTTCACCGCTATCGGTTACCCATGCTCTATTTGTCGCTAACCCAATAGTACAAACTGCTGCCCCTGTCGGGGTGTACCGCAACTCTGGGTCACGAGTCAGATTACCGATCAATATAACCTTGTTTAAGCTTCTACTAGACATAACACTCCTTAACACTCGTTTACTCTTTTACCGTCAGCAAGAACCGGAGTATTTCCGGCATCAATTTGGCTTTTCTATCTAAATCGGCTGATTTTACCGTTCCCTCGACAACTGCTACGAGATATGTGGCTTCTTCCTGTTTTTTGATAGGATATGCCAACGTCTTTTTGCCGAGTGAGGTAACTTCTTTTACGTTGCCGCCCTCTCCCACGAGTTTTGCAACCAAATCTTTTTGTGATTTATCCCCCGTCAAATCGACAGAAGAGGAAACCACAACCATAAGTTCATAAGTCGTCATAGGTGGAATAATACCATAGGAAAGGACAAAGTCCAAGAAGGAATTAGCTTCCTATCTTAAATTCGACCACATCTCCATCCTGCATCACATATTCTTTTCCTTCGCTTCTCGCCTTGCCCGCCTCGCGAGCTTTTTTCCATCCGCCAAGAGAAACAAAATCAGCAAATGCTACAACATCTGCCTTAATAAACTTTTTTTCGAAGTCTGTGTGTATCACTCCTGCTGCAGCCGGCGCTTTCATACCCCTTTCTATCGTCCAAGCTCTACTTTCGAGCTCTCCTGTCGTCAAAAACGATACAAGCCCCAACGTCTCGTAGGCAGTACGGATAAGCAAATCGAGTCCCGATGAAACGACCCCTAATGAAGCCAAGTAATCTTTTTGCTCATCAGGCGTCATGATGGCAAGCTCTGATTCGGTCTGCGCACATATATATACAATAGGAGAAAGATTTGTTTGCGGTGGATTGCCAAGCTGCGCTTCTGACACATTCCCAACATAGACGATTGGCTTCATCGTCAGAAGTTGTAATGGGCGGATAAGTTCCTGATCTTCGGGACTTGTGAGTACCTCAAGCGCGCGTTTGCCACCATCCATGGCTACTTTTAACGTTTGTACGAGCTCATATCGCGCTCTATCTTCTTTGGTCGCGTTCATTTTTGGCTCTTGTTGTTTAGCAAGAGTTTGTAAATCGGCTAGCACCAGTTCTGTTTCCACAATCGCGCGGTCACGCTCTGCATCCACTCCACCTTCGGTGTGCACGATATTTGAGTCAGGGAAAAATCGAAGCACATTACAAATGATATTCACTTCTCGAATATGTGCGAGAAATTTGTTCCCCAAGCCTTCCCCCTCACTTGCGCCCTTGACGAGTCCAGCGATATCGACAAACTCAACCGTTGCGGGGCGAAGAGGTGGAAGTTTTTCTAATTTTTCTTCTTCTTTCGTGATTGCTGCGAGTTTGTCCAAGCGATCATCGGGTACAGGAACGACCCCGACATTGGGTTCAATGGTCGCAAACGGATAGTTAGCGGCAAACGCTACCTGCTTTTTCAAAAGCGCGTTAAACAGCGTACTTTTGCCTGCATTAGGAAGTCCTACGATACCTACGCTTAGGTTCATACTGGATATTTTGAGCCTGACTGTATAACGGAATGTATCCGTTTACAGTGGCTTGACTCCTTTCTTTAACATAAATGGATTTTATCATATCTCTCATGTATTTTTGCTTCTTTTCTTGTGTTATTGTTTCTAGGTCTTCCATTATGTCTTTACACGTTACATCAATGTCATCCAAGTTAATTTTCTCATCCACTATATCCAACACTTCTTTGGCTTGCTCTTCTATTGCTTTTCGCTTTGCGTTTATATCACCTATAACCTCTTTATACTTGTCAAACGTCATAAGATTAGCTCCATACGCTTGTAAGTAGCGGTCTTCCTCTTCTTTGAGAGCTTCCAGAGCAAATTTAGCGGTTGAAAATTCATTTTTTGATGAAGATTGAAACTTGTCCTGTTTTTTCTGCCACTGTGTTGCTTGAGACTTAATCACTTCAGGATTGTTTAAGAGAGTTAATAGCCTATTCCAAACCATTTCATCTAAAATCTGTGCGTTTACCCCCTCGTAAGTACATTTATTGGGCAAGGGGAATTTATAAATCCTCTGTGTACAACGATAATAATGATGTCCATTAACTCCATCTCCTGTTCGTTTTGACCCACATGCACAATACACTTTACCCGAAAGAAAATAAGGATATGTTTTATTGCGCTTGCTATAAAGCTGGTTCTCTCTTAGTCTCTGATGAGCTCTATCAAATAACTCCCTCTCCATAATTGCGGGCACTGGTACAACTATCCACTCCTCTCTTGGTTTTAATTTTCTGCTGCTTTTCTTTACCTTTTTATATCCTTCAATTTTTTGGGGATGTTTTGGCACTACTGCCATTCCTTTATTGTAGTAAGTTGTTCCGATATAGTCTTCTCTGTTCAAAAGTCTTTCAATAGCACTTTTTCTCCAATATTCACTCTTCTTTTTAGGAGGAGAAATTTTCTTTGCGTAAAGCTCTTGAATAACTCGATACATTGAAAACCCTTTATCCGCTACGAGACTAAAAATCATTTTTACTATTTCCGCTTCTGCTTCATTGACAACAAAATATCCATCTTTATCTCCTGTTTTAAGTATGTATCTGTAGCCATAAGGAGCTGTGTAGCCAACTATTTTGCCACTTTTTGCTTTATGGATTTTCCCTTTTCTCATTCTTTCAGTGATGTTAATTCTTTCAATTTCTGCTGCAATTCCCCAAAACTGTTGAAGAATACGGGTTTGTTTATCTGCTGCAAGTGGATTGTTCAAAAACTGAACATCAATTGATTTATCCAATAATTCTCTTATCACATATTCTTGGTATGCAAGCGTTCTTGCTAACCTATCCCTGTCAATAAAAACAACGCCTTGCCATAAATTGCTATTTGCGTCTTCCCTTAACCTATCCAATTCAGGTCGTTCAAGAGTATCTCCACTCCATCCATCATCTAAATACCAATCAATTATGACTGCCTCATTATTTTCAGCCCATTCTTTTATAAAAGTTTTTTGGACATCTATTGTCTGTTCTTCCTTTTGACGGTCTGTTGAGACTCTACAATATGCAGCAAATTTTTTCATATTTTTGTTTTACTTGCTTCTATAAAGTTTGAAAGGTCTTGCGGGTCAATCCTATACCCACGACCAAGCTGGACGGCTCTTAATTTCCCCGACTTGATATATGACAAAACTGTTTGCCAATGGACTTGTAATTTGTTAGCAACCTGCTCAACTGTCAATAAACTATCCATACACCTGTCTCTTATACACATCT
>DJCU01000041.1 GCA_002430725.1 Candidatus Gottesmanbacteria bacterium UBA5942 | reverse complement strand
ATACAATATTTTTACTTACCCAACCAGATCGTACTGCTGAAGGGCTTTTGCACGCTCTTCTTCGCTTGCGCCAAGCAAAGTTTTCTGAAGCGCGATCATCCGTGCATATAAGCTATTTTTATCCCGAAGCAAACTTGCGGGAGCTCCGAACTGTGCTACTTTCCCACCCTGTAACACTAATATTTTATCTACTCCTGATAACGTTGATAAACGATGCGCAATAATAATCGTTGTCTTTCCACGAGTAAGGTGTGCCAACCCTTGCTGCACGAGTAATTCTGATTTACTGTCAAGCGAACTGGTCGCTTCATCTAGGATAATAAATGGAGCATCATGGAGTATTGCGCGCGCGATGGCTATCCTCTGTTTCTGACCGCCAGATAATTTTATTCCCCGCTCACCGATCGTTGTGTTGTACTTGTCAGGAAGTGTATCGATAAATTCAGTCGCATTCGCAAGTTTTGCCGCTCGTTTCATCGCAGCGTCAGTCGCGTCTGGACTTCCATAGCGAATATTTTCCGCAATCGTTCCCGAAAACAACAACGCATCTTGAAACACGATAGAAATACACTTTCGTAGTGATTGACTGGTTATCTTACTCACATCATGGCCAGAAAAACGTATAGCGCCTTTTCGAGGCGTGTAGTACCGTAAAATCAGGTTAACCAATGTAGATTTACCTTGACCACTTTCCCCGACCAATGCGAGGCGCTCTCCCTGTGATAGTGAAAACGATATATCCTTTAAAACATCATCGGCTTTTTGCCCATACGCAAACGATACGTTATCAAACGAAAGAACAGGGCCTTGAACTTTTTTAGGGTACGCCAATGCTTTCGCGTTTGCCGCGTCTTTGATAACTTGTACCGTTCCGAGTACTTCAAAAAAATCTTTACTCCCCGCATCTGCTTGCTGTATTTGTCCGATAATAAAAGACATAGCAAAAAGTGGAAACCTCGCCTGATTGACGAGCTGCAACATAAGCGTCATTTCGCCCAACGAATAGATGCCGTGGTATGTCTGATACAAAATATAGGAAACAATAAAAAACAATATAACGTTTAGTAGTATCCTCCGGTAAAAATCATATATATGCCATTCTTTCGATTGTTGACGGGTGATAATTTCTATCGCATCGCGTGCTTTAGCAAAGGCATGAAACTCAAACACCTCTCCGATAAATGCTTTCACCACCCGGATACCTGATAAACTTTCGAGCACTCTCCCTTGAGAAACATCGGCAATTTCATTTTTCTTTCCTTCATGCTTTCCCCACGCCTCGCTTGATCGATGCGTAATAATCGTATAGAGCGGAAAAAGTGCAGCAAGCAGTAATCCAACCACAGGTGAATAAAACATCAAAATACCGATGGTGATAAACGCAGTCAGAAAAAATGGGAGAAAATTATTGGTGGCATTTTGTATAAAATTCGTAATACTCGAGATACCTCGATACAGTTTGTTCGTAAGATTTCCTACCGCGATATTGTCGAAATACCCGACATCCAAAGACAACACGTGCTTATAAAATTTTGAAGAAAGAAACGTTTGCAGCTTTACCGACATCATGTCGCCAACCCACATACTGTACGCGGTAAGTGCAGTGCCTGTAACATCGGCAACCAGAAGAACGCCGAGCGCCCAATAAATCATACTGATATCACTCGTCCCACCAGTAAGCTGTGTAGTAATGACATCAACGATCGACTTTAATACAAACGGAGTAACGAAATTTAACAACGATGAAATAATGATAAAAATACTCATCGCAGCATACCAGCCACTAAAGCTTCCGGTGAATCGGAAAATATGGAATATATTCTTCATTGGTACAATTTTACACGCTTTCGTGACTATTGTCTCTTGTAATTTACCATACATAAGAACCTTCCCGCCTTCTCCTGCCATTGTTGTATTGAATTTCATGCCGAAACACCGTACAACTACATATAGACAGTGAAAAAAAATCATTTCATGTTCGTACGGGAACTTGCCCTTCTAGTTGTCTTAGGGTGTATATACTTCGTTTTTGGGAAAATTGGTCTCGCGTTTGCCAGCATTAACCCCAGCACTTCTGCAATATGGCCTCCCACTGGCATTGCGATCGCTACCCTCCTTATTTTTGGCGTTCACCGCTGGCCAGCGATTCTCGCGGGCGCATTTTTGGTAAATATTACGACTGCTGGTAGCATCCTTGGAGCAACAGGAATTGCTACCGGAAACACATTAGAAGCCATCATCGCCACAACACTTGTAAACCGATATGCCAAAGGCATGTACGCTTTTGAACGACCGCGAAATGTTGTTTGGTTTACTGTGCTGGCTGGCATGGTAGCACCGCTTTTAAGCGCTACCATAGGCACACTGACACTGGCATATACGGGTCAACTCCCTATGTCGCTTTATGCACAGGCGTGGCTGACGTGGTGGTTTGGTGATATGGGAGGCGCTGTAGTACTAGCGCCATTTATTTTACTTTGGTATACCCACCCCGGCATACAGATAAATCTAAAGAAAACAGGAGAATTTATCCTCCTTTTTATATTCTTCATATTTATTTGTTACCTCGTTTTCTCAGGCATGTTTCCTTTCCCCTATTTCTTTATTTTGCCGCTTATCTGGAGTGCGTTTCGATTTGATCTGAGAGAAACCGCAACGCTTATTCTCATTCTGGCTATCATTTCGGTGCGCACCACGATGCAAGGCGTAGGCCCATTTGTTACCGATACGATTTCTATAAACCAAGCATTTTTACGGCTACAAATATTCATGATAATCGTGAGTGTCACCAAACTTACCGTTTCATCGGTCGTTACCGATCGATCGAAAGCAAACCGCAACCTCGCTATTCGTGAGCAGTTATTTAAGGCGCTTATCGAAAAAAGTAATGATGTCGTGGTATTAGTCGATATCACGTCACTCGTAAGTTACATAAGCCCTTCAGTACAAAAACTCTTAGGATACGCGCCAACGGAAGTTATCGGTAAAGTTGGATTTTCTTTTATCCATCCTGATGATCGAAAAATGGCTGAACATGATTTGCTTCGCGTCTTGAAAAATCCCAATGACGCAATTGTCGCCCAATACAGGATGAGAAAAAAAGATGGTTCGTGGCTATGGGTAGAAACGACAGGGAGAAACCTTCTCATGAACCCGGCAGTCGGAGCGGTAGTCATAAACTTTCGTGATATTACTGAACGAAAAGAACTAGAAGCCGCCAAAGATGATTTTCTGATGACTGCAGCACATCAACTACGCGCGCCACTTACTGCTATGCGATGGAATTTGGAATCGATGTTTGGTCATGAAATTCCCAAAGGCTGTAAAGGCAAGCTAGAAAGTATGTATGCAAACAATCAGCAAATGATAAAAGCGGTCAATGAACTGCTCGACATCGCACATATTATCCAAGGAAAACTCCCTAACACTCCGGAAGAATTTGATTTAGTCGCGCGTATAAAAAAACAAATTGCAGAAAATGAGGATTTTTCCAAACGAAAAAAGATAACGGTTACGTTTGCAGCAGACCGGCCAAAAATACCCGTTTACATCGACCCAAAGCACGCGATAGACGTCATAAACAATTTGATTTCAAACGCGATTAAATATAGCGAAAATGGCAGCACAATTACTATCGGAGTTCTTACAACTGGGGACACTGCTACCATGACCATAACTGACGCTGGTATAGGTATACCTCCCGCTGAACAGGGAAAACTATTTACTAAGTTTTTCAGAGCTTCGAATGCCAGAGAAGTTGATGCACAAGGCACAGGACTCGGATTATTTATCGTAAAGTCTTATGTTGAGGGCTGGGGTGGAACAGTACACCTTACTAGCCCTGTTACAAACAAAAAAGGAACAAAAATTGCAATAACAATACCTATTAAAAAAGGAGGAAAAATATGAAAAAAATATTACTCGTGGAGGACGACACAACACTACACACGATTTATCGAGAAGCGTTAGAACCGCATGATATTGAGGTAACTGCGGTAACCACCGGCAAAGAAGCGCTCGAAAAAGCAAAATCTTTGGCACCAGACCTTGTTATTCTCGACATCATGCTTCCGGGCGGGCTGAATGGATTTGATGTCGCAGAGCGTCTTAAACAAGACCCTGCTACCGCCAGTGTGCCTCTTCTCGTATTAACCAACCTCGATTCAGAAAAACAGTCAGCAGACGCAGTGGGCGCCGCGTATCTGGTAAAAACGAATACGTCACTTGACGCCATAGTAGCCAAAGTCACCGAGCTTTTACATATCTAAAAGCTTTTTGGCTTGACACTCATAAGACCAACGTAGGAGAATAGTAATAATGAATAAAAAACCGGATGCCATGGTATATGCAATTGCACTCGGAGCACTCATTATCATGGGCGTGGTAACGACTGCCATTATAAATGTCGTCAAAAATAACCAAAGCAGTGCTACCGATATTCGGGCAAAAGCAGGAGTCGTCAACACATTAAAGCTTACCGGAACAGTCGACAGCACAGATGACATTTCGGGAACTATCACTGTCCTCAATGTCCAATTTGCCGATGAAAGCAGAAGTGGAAAACCCGTAAACTACGGCACATGGTCAGTTACCCCACCACAAACATTTAGCTTATCAACTGCACTTCCAGGGACAAGAATATCATTTACCGTCAATTCAGACTCTTTTAACGTAGCCTCAAAACAAGTGGTGGCAGCACAAGTCACTATTCTCCAGTAAATCTCACCCGTTAGAATACCTCGTGTGGTTTATATCTTCTTTACAGTAGCGCCTTCAGGCCTGTCTTCGATTTCATACCCCTTTTGTTGAAGCTCTTTCCGTATATCGTCTGATTCCTGATATTTTTTTGCTTTGCGCAAAGCTTCACGTTTCATCAACAATTCTTGTATATCATCAGGCACTGCTTCGACTACCGCTTCTTTTACCTCAGCTAATCCGAGTCCCAATACTTCATCGAAATCTAGTATCAGATCATATTTATCCTGGCTGGTGATATTGGACTTCAGAAGCTCCCAAACGACCGCGAGTGCCTGCGGGGTATTCATGTCATTTGCAAGCGCTTCATCAAAACGAAGCCGAAATGCATCTATTTTTTCCAGTTTTTCGTCACTTAACGCATTGCGTTTTTGTAATTGCGAGCGAAGGGTTCTTACCTGACCTTGCAATTCTTTTAGCGCGCTACCTGCTGCAGATAGTGCTTCCCATGTAAAGTTAAGCTCGCTTCGGTAATGTGCAGTAAGATAAAAATATCGAAGCGCCAAAGGGTTTACACCTTTTTGCACGACATCTTCTATCGTGTAAAAATTTCCGAGACTCTTACTCATTTTTTTGCCATCTACCCGTAGGAAATTGTAATGAAGCCATACGCGGACAAATGGTTTACCGGTCGCTCCCTCACTCTGCGCTATCTCATTGGGATGATGTACGGGGATATGATCGATACCTCCGGTATGAATATCGATTGAATCGCCCAAGTATTTCATGCTCATAGCCGAACACTCTATGTGCCACCCCGGAAATCCGTCCTCCCAAGGGCTATCCCAATGCATAGCATGATCGGCAAATCTTCCCACCCGTTTAAACCATAACGCGAAATCGGCAGCATGTTTCTTGTGTTCACCTTCCACTACCGCTTCTCTTACGCCTGCTTTTTTATCTTCCAGCTTTTGTCTACCAAAAAGCTCTGCATAGCCCGCAAATTTCGTGACATCAAAATAAACCGCCTCCGGTGTATCGTATGCCAATCCTTTTTCCAAAAGCTTGCTAATAAGGGCAATCTGATCACTGATATGTTCGGTAGCCTTACAAACAATCGTGGGGCGAAGCACCCGAAGGGCGTCCATAGACTCATAAAAATGATCAGTATAAAACTGCGCTACTTCCCATACGGTTTTTCCGTATTTTTTCGCTCCCTTTTCCATTTTGTCTTCGCCCTCATCTGCATCTGATGACAAGTGACCAACATCGGTTACGTTCTGGACGTGCTTCACCTGATAGCCAAAACGACTCAGTGTCCTGCGCAATATGTCATCACCGACATATTTTCGGCCATGTCCTATATGAGCAAAATCGTACACTGTCATACCACAGGTATACAGACTAACCGAAGGTGGGTTGATCGGAGTGAACCCTTCTATAGATCGTGTGAGCGAGTTATAAAGTTTCATATAAATAGACAGTTATAAAACATACTTACATCGATAATGTAGTATATCAATCTTGTCGCTTTGATTTGTTTTCCATATTCGTTTGTTTTGCTTTTTTGCCATACAAATCGCCCCTTGGGCGCTTACTGGCTGCCTGCGGCAACGCTTGCTTCCTTGCCTGCTCTTTTTGTTTCTTTTCCATTTCTTTTTTCTGTTCTTCTTCTTTTTGAATTTTCTCCCACACACTTAGTTCTTTGGGTCGTGTTTGACCGGAAAGCTCTCGCAATGCAGCACGCGCAATAGCACGCTTCACTTCATCGCTTGGGCCCTGTGCCGCGGGCGCATTTTCTTGTGAACCCTGAGGATCAGAAGAAGCGGCTTGTTTTGGATTTTTCTTTTGTCCTGAAGAAACACCCAAGCTCTCCAATGCAGTACCGACAATATCTTTGGGCGCTTGTACTGTCTCGCGGGCAATATCTTTCCCGATATCTTCAAATGACTCACCTATTTGCTGCAACATTGAACCCGAATTTGCCATAGTTAGCTAAATCCTAATTGTTTTTTTGCCAAATCAGACATACGATCTGTATTCCATGGAGGATCAAACGTCAATTCGACATCTACTTTTTTGACGCCACTCAATGCTCCTACTTCACGCATAATTGGCTCGGATATTAAGTTAAAAAGCGGACATCCAATAGTCGTAAGCGTCATACGCACTGTCACGTTGCCTGTTTTTTTATCGATATCGACCCCATATATAAGTCCCAAATCCCACAGAGACACACCGATTTCCGGATCGGGAATATTTTTAAGTACCTCTTCTATTTGTTTTTTTGTCACCATAATATTTTGATTAAAATTCGTGTCTTCCCTCCAATGCGCGGGAAAGCGTCACTTCATCAGCATATTCGATATCTGCTCCCACTGGCAACCCATGCGCGAGTCGGGTCACTTTTATGGCAGATCCGTTTTCACTATTGAGCTGACTTATTTGTCTCGTGATATACATAGCGGTCGCCTCTCCCTCCATATTTGGGTTTGTCGCCAATATCACTTCAACGGTCGCACCTTCTAAACGTTTCAATCGCTTAAGTAAGTCTGCAATATATATTTCATCAGGTCCGATATTGTTAAGCGGGTCAATACTTCCATGAAGCACGTGATACACGCCTTTAAATTTCCCTGTTTTTTCTATCGATAACACATCGGTTGGCTGCTCCACCACACACAACAGATGCTGATCGCGACTTGGAGTACTACATACAATACAAGGATCATTCTCCGTCACGTTTTTACATATCGAACAAAGCACTGTGTGTTTTTTTAGATTTTGCAGTGAGTCTGCAAATCGCTCAAGATCTTCCTGCGGCACATGAAGGAGATAAAACGCCAATCGTTGTGCCGTTTTGGGACCGACACCGGGAAGTCGTTCAAATGATTCTATGACATGTACAAGCGATTTCGGAAGGAGCGCCATGGTAGAGACATTTTACTTTGTTTGCTTCATTATTGCATCCGCAATAAGCGAAGAAACAGAGACGACTTCAAGTTTGGAAAAATGTTTTTCCTCGGGTATCGCAATCGTGTCGGTAACAATCACCTGATCAATCACGCTTTGTTCTATTATATGAGCTGAATCACCCGCAAACACCGCGTGTGTCGCCAGAAAATACACACCTATTGCTCCCTGCTTTTTGACAAACTCACTCGTTTTTACCGCAGTTGCACCTGTATTTATAATGTCATCAAATATAATCACTGTTTTCCCATCGACATCACCTTCTATGCCGTCCACCGTCACCTCTCCCGATGAAACGTCACGATGCTTCATAAGATGCACTGTAGATAACCCCGCTTTTTGCGCAAACCGCTCAGATCGGGAAACTCCTCCTTTGTCAGGAGAAACGACAATGGTATGTTCACTCGTAAACTCACGCTTTGGTACAAACAACGCATCACGCAACAATTCATGTGTCGATACCTCGGTTACCGGAATATGAAAAAATGGCAATACGTTTTCAGAATGCAGCTCCATGGTGATTACTGCGTCAAACCCTGCCGCCTCTATAAATTTCGCGACAAGTTGCGATGAAATCGCCTCCCCTTTTCGAAATGCCTTGTCTTGCTTGCTATACCCCATCCATGGAATAACGGCAGTAACGTTATGCGCGTGAAGATTTTTGAGTGCAGACCCCAACAAGCAAAGTTCAACAAGGTTTTGATCCGCGACTTCAGAAAGTGATTGGATAACATATACATCTTCCGAAGCAACATCTTCACGAACAAACACTCGACATTCGTTGTCGATAAAACGAGTAATCTCGACATCTCCAAGTGTCGTGTCTAAAGCTGCGGCTACCTGTTTCGAAAGTGACGTATTGGAAGTCCCTGAAAAAAGTTTCATTGGTGTAATCCTAGCAAGGTAAGTACTTTTTCGTCCATAAGCGTGTCGACATGCAGATCGGGAGGAAATGCGGCAAAATCTTCCTTCGTAACTCCCCAACCTGTCGCCACGATAACAGCAATCGCCCCTATGGCACGCGCGCATTCCGCATCGCGTACTGTATCTCCGATAACAATAATATCCTGGGGTGCAAATGGTTGTCCGAAATACACTTCTGCCTTTGGTGGAATTAGTCTTGCAAGGTCATTCCGTTGATCCGCTTCATGCCCGTACACTCCAAATGCAATATTGGGTAACCCGGTAGACCGGAGTTTCCATGCAGCTGCTTGCCCTAAGTTGCCGGTGAGTACACCCTCAGACAAATGTTCTGCTGCGACAACTTTTTCTACGAGGGCTTTTGCTTCGGGGATAACCGTATATGAAGGGCCACCATCTTTTATGCTTTCTAGGTATTCCGCAAATGCATCACCTACATCACCTATTCTATCTAACAGCGCGTCTTTTGTTATGCCAAAATCTTTGACAAACTCCCAGAGAATATATCGGTCTCCCATTCCGTTAAAATTTTTGGATTTCCACCTCTCCATAGTGAATGCTCCTATATCCACCCCAAACACTTTCTTTACCGCATACGGAAAACGCTGAAGATTATCTTCTATTCGTTGAGGGCGGATGAGTGTTCCGTCTATATCAAATAACACTAACTTTTTTTTCTTATCCATATCAATTTATTTTTTCGATTGTTTCTTGTTACTTTTTGGTATATGAAGAAGCTCATAGATTGGCGCGTCTGTGAGCGTGTTTACTACAATATCTCCTCCTGCCGCCACCAAATCATCATACCCCTCTGTCATGCCAGTCGCCACTCCGATAGATACCACGCCCGCCTTTTTTGCTGAAGCAATATCATGAATTGTGTCACCAATTACGATAATATCGGTTTTAGAAAAGCCAACTCCGAAATGGCGCTCTGCGTTCTGAATTGCTTCTAGAACCAAATCCCCTCGATCCTCGACATTGTCACCGAACCCGCCGACCGCAAACGGGGTATCGAAATCAGCGCTTTTGAGCTTGAGCCATGCGTTTTTTTCTATGTTCCCCGTCACTAATCCCATGTGAATATGAGCTACGTTTTCTAACTGCCCTACCAAATCTGCAGCCTCACGTATCTTGGTAAAATTTATATTTTTTTCTGTTATGTGATGTTTGAGCAGTTCATGAAAATGTTCTGCGGCAATAGGAAATTTTTTCTCAAAGTCGTCTTTGGAAACCCCAAGCATTTCGGCAATTTCTCTAAAGTATCTGCGCTCTACTTTTCCGTTTACGCGCGCAAGGTCAAAATCCACCGGTAAGTCTTTACGATACACATGCTTAAATACCTCTACTACCCTGATACGCCATTGCTCTACGCTTTGGCGATCTGTTTGCACCAATGTGCCATCTATATCAAATAAGACTAATTTTTTATTTCTGCTCATTTTGATGGGTAGATGGACAATGCTTTTTTAAGAAGTTCTACCGAGCGGCGGATAGACGCAATATTTAACACATACGCTATTCGTACTTCGTTTTTCCCCATACCGGGAGTAGCGTAAAAACCCGCAGCAGGAGCTATCATAAGCGTTTCGTTATTATCTCGAAAATCGGTCAACAGCCACTGACAAAAATGTTCACTATCGG
The DNA here is from genome assembly GCA_002430725.1 of Candidatus Gottesmanbacteria bacterium UBA5942. Classification (GTDB taxonomy): domain Bacteria; phylum Patescibacteriota; class Microgenomatia; order UBA10105; family UBA927; genus UBA927. Next base: position 30,971 of record DJCU01000041.1, on the reverse strand, counting down.
CAACGGGCAAACCTACGATGGTATAAAACGCTCCCTCTGGCTTCGGAATAACCACTCCGGGTATACTGCGAAGCCCTTCGTACAATACATCTCTTCTATTCATATACTCCTTGTGTACCTCTTCCATATACGAATCGGGCACATCAACAAGTTTTGCCGCAATCGCCTGATCGACTAATCCCGAGGAAAGTCTCCCCTGTGCTATGGCGAGCACACCACGCAACACTTCCTTGTTGAGGGTCACAAGTGTTCCCAGCCTGACGCCACACAAACTGTACCGTTTGGACATACTATCTAAGACGATCGCGCTATCGGGTATTTCCTGCATAAATCGAAGCAAAGATACATGCTCTCTCCCATCGTATGTGTATTCACGATAGACTTCGTCAGAAAGGAGAAACAGTCCCTTCTCTTTTGCGATATCGACCAGCATGCGGATTTCATCCGCACTGTACACTGTGCCGGTTGGGTTATTGGGGTTGCATATAAGGATTGCTTTCGTGCGATCGGTAATTGCTGCCTCTATCGTTTTCCTATCTGGAAGATGAAAACCAGTATCCGATGTTGTGAGGATACCCTTCAAAGTTACCCCGTTTACCACTGCGTAAGAATTATAATTTGTGTAGAGCGGCTCAAATGTAAGCACCTCATCCCCCGGGTTACATGTCGCAAATAGCGCCATAGAAATCGCTTCTGATCCTCCGGTAGTTACCTGAATATGTGAAGTCTCCAAAAAAGTAAAACCAAGACGATGATAATACCAAAGCATCGCATCCAAAAATCCGGGGTTACCCTGTGACTGATCGTAGCCTATGGGATTTTTATCCCAGTCATGAAGCACTTCAAGCATAACGTCTGGAGTTTTGATATCAGGATCCCCGATATTGAGGTGATAAACATGCACACCTTCTTTTTTGGCAGCGGTCGCAAAAGGTACAAGCTTACGAATGGGACTAGCAGGAACGTTTGCAAGACGACTTGATACCCCAGTAGTTGTGCTCATGTGGTTATTGTAGTCGGGAAGCCATCAAAAATCTAGAGAAGATGCGGCACGCTCACCAACTACCAATCGCTTCGCTTATCTTTTGCCTTTTATGACGAGGAGCTTTTACCGACTGCACCGCCTCCCGAAGCTTATCTTTGTCACCACTACGCGCCCATATTTCATGAATAATATTACCATCACTAGCCTTCGAGCGCGGATAGAACGTCTGCTGTTTCATCTCGGTCACGAGGGTCACGAATAACTTGGCTCTTTTATCAGGTGGCAAAAAACCAGAAGCAGCAAAAACAAAATTATCTCTGCCTCCATTGAGTAGATAAATGTCAAAAGTAGTAAACCAAGACGAATCGATTGAGCGCCCGTCAACAAATGGCTGAAGCAATTGGATGGCTCTCCGATCATATCGGGTTCTGGTAGTAATCTCTTTCAGTGCACCTCGCACTTTACCAGTTACTGCTTCAAATACACCCATCTTTTTTTATCTTAACCAGACAACGCGGGTAAACGCAATATCATAATAATTCAAGCTAGCGTAAACACACATGGATTCCCTATGTATAATATCGCACATTATGTTTAACGGTGAACAGATAGTCATGCAGAAAGAACGGTTAACACGCGACAATAAGTTTCTGTTACGAAACGGTGTTATACCATGGATACCGCGTGCATCAGCAGACTTTGCTCACATCACACGAGACACCGCCCCACGCGTGGTTCGCTCTATTGCCAGTGACATCGTAGGGACAATATTTCACTACATCCCAGCACGATCACCACACGAAATACGATTGAGCTATCGCGCGGATTGGAATCCTGCGGATATACGCTTTACCCGAACCACCATTGAAGAGCTCTGTGAGAATTTGTTTACACAGATCAAAGCATATGATGTTTCCCGGGAAATGTTTGCGTTCCGCTTGCAGGTATTTGACGAGCTCCTTCCCTTCGTCTCAACGAGACGAAAAACGATCGTAGATATCCAAAGCGGTATAAGCACCAGATTGGGAGACGGACAACGGCACTATGACGGCAACGGTCAATGGTCGTTCAGCCAAATGAAAGGTCTACGAACCCACACTGGGCACTTATACATAAGAGGTGACCGCGTATAATCGTTCGGTTTATGTCCCCTCTTGCCAGCTCGTCAGGTAGTGCGCCTGTTCTTTTGTCAGCTTATCAAGCTTTACTCCCATGGCGACCAGCTTCAAGCGCGCTATTTCCGTATCCATCGCACGATCGATATGATATACCTTTACCTCTAACTTGCCTTTATTTTTCACAAAAAATTCAGCGGCAAGTGCTTGGTTGGCAAAACTCATATCCATCACCTCGGCTGGATGACCTTCGGCTGCTGCAAGGTTAATAAGTCTTCCCTCACCTAATACGAAGAGACGCTTCCCTCCTATGGTGTACTCATCAACAAACGGACGGATACGGCGTTTTGATTTTGCCTTTTTCTCTAAACGTGCCATTTCGATTTCTACATCAAAATGCCCCGAGTTACACACTACTGCCCCATCTTTCATTGCCATCATGTGTTCAAGAGTGATGACACCTTTATCACCAGTGACAGTGACAAAAATATCTCCGGTTTTCAACGCATCAACCATGCGCATGACGCTAAACCCATCCATAACCGCCTCAAGAGCCTTTATGGGGTCGACTTCTGTCACGATGACATGCGCTCCCAAGCCCCGAGCGCGTGAAGCCAATCCTCGACCACACCAACCATAGCCGGATACCACCACTGTTTTTCCGGCAATCAACATATTGGTTGCCCGCATAATGCCATCGAGCGTTGATTGACCCGTACCATAACGGTTATCGAACATGTGTTTGGTATCACTATCATTGACTGCATAGACCGGAATTTTGAGCGCACCGTCTTTTTCCATCGCCTTCAAGCGGATGACACCGGTTGTCGTTTCTTCACTAGAGCCAATCATTTCCGGCAATTGCTTAGTTCGTTCCTTGTGAAGGAGCGATACCAAGTCAGCACCATCGTCCATCGTGACATTTGGGTGCGTGTCTAATACCGCGTTTAGGTGTTTGTAATACGTCTTGGTGTCTTCACCTTTTATCGCGTACGTAGAAATCCCGTAATCTTTCACTAAACTCGCGGCCACATCATCTTGCGTAGATAATGGGTTGCTTGCCGCCAAGCTAACCGAAGCGCCACCTGCTTTAAGCATAATCATCAAGTTTGCAGTTTCCGCGGTCACATGGAGACATGCAGCAAGCTTTAATCCTTTGAGGGGCTGTTCTTTCGCAAAACGTGTTCCTAATATTTTCAAAACCGGCATCTGATTACCCGCCCACTCGATACGGTTTTTGCCTCCCGGGGCAAGCGATAAATCTTTGACATCATGAGAAACTGTTTTTGCCATAATAGCTCCTTTCAAATTAACAGTTAACTTTTAACCGTTAACAACTGAACAATAATAAATAATAGTGAATAATCAAATGTTAATAGTTAATAGTGAATAGTTTATGGTTATATGAGGGGCAGATAATAATGTACTTCTCCGATGTATTGTCCTTTATATGCAATTGCTCCTGGTATCACACCTGCCTTCTGAAATCCCAATTTTTCATACACATGAAGGGCTGGTGCATTTGTTTCAAAACATGTCAACGTGAGCAATCGTAATCCGAGTGTGCGCGCTTCGTCAATAAGAGATTTCATGAGCTCAGTCCCTATCCCTCCCCCTCGAAATGCAGAACGAAGCGATATACCCATACTTCCTGTATGACGATGCCTCCCTTTACCTCGATTTACTCTCCCGTTACCGGCAAACGCGCCATCGACATACGCCATAAGGTATATGGATTCCTTTTCTTTTACTTCCCGGATCATCCGTTCGAAAAAATCATGCTCTTCGGCTTCTGTCGGAGGCGCATCAAGAGCGACAAACGTATCTTCGCTTCCTATATCACAGGCAAACGAATACATATCCGCAAAATCTGTTGGGGTGGGATACCGAAGCACTACCTCATTTCCCTTTTTACTTGTAAAGCGTTTTACGATCCTATCCGCCATAGCGCATTATTATAATTCGAGTGTCTGGTGATAATTTTCCTGATACCGTTTGATAAATTCTTCTTTTGTGTAATGATGCGTTACTGTACCATACTTTTCTACCGTATACACTGCAGCGACCGCTCCCATTTGCCCCGCGACAAGCAAATCAAAACCCCGAAGGTATCCCGCGATAAATCCTCCGCGAAATGCATCTCCTGCGCCTGTAGGATCTGATACATTTTTGGGTTTTGCAGGTTTTATGTGGATTGCCTCTTTGCGGGTTTCGACAATAGCGCCTTTTGATCCAAGCGTAGTAATCACGACTTTTGGCCCCATAACCAACAACTCTTCATGAGAAATTTCTAGTTTTTGTTCAATAAGTGAAATTTCATAATCATTCCCAATAAGAAGCTCAGAGGATTCGATAGCAGTGCGCAATTCTTCGGGCGAAAAATTTCCAATCTGAAACGCGGGGTCATACATATATGGGTATCCCAATTTCTGACACTCTGTCACGTACTTTTTCATCGCCTCAGGATCATTTGGGCCAATGATCACAAATGGGGTGTCCTTCACTTCAACCCCTGGGGTTGAGCGGCTAAGACTAAGTTCTTTGTTATATTTGGTCGCTCCCGTATAAAAAGCGCCTATCTGATTATCATCGCTATCAGTAATTACATGATAACTTCCGCATGGCTCATCTGACACTTCATTGATACCGGTAGACGGTATGCCATGCTGTTTTAAAAACTCCCGATACTCTGAAAAGTCATTGCCCGCGGTGGCGACAATATATGGTTCAGCGCCCAGAAGCTTAAGTGTATATGCAAGATTACCTGCGGTGCCACCCAAATTCTTGGACAACTTATCGGCAAAAAACGAAAGTGAGATCTGATGAAGTTTGTCTGGCATGATCCGGTCAGCAAACCGACCGGTAAAATTCATAATGTAGTCGTAACCCAATGTACCAGTGACTATTTCCTTCATGTTGTTACGACTGATTCCGAAATGCAGAAGTTAAATCTTCTGCGGCTTCGAAACATTAATAATATACCTTGGCCGGAAGCCAAGGCTTTTACAGTTGGCTTCATTGTTGGAAATTTTTGGAGATTTCCGCAAGTTTCATGGCTGCTGCCTGTTGGCTCTTTTTGATCGCTTCATTTAATGCTGCCTGCACGTCAGCATTTTGTACACCATCTATTTCTACGACCTTTACATTTTGGTTACCGGAAATAACAATTCGCACGTTTCCGCGGGTCACTTCGAACTCTTCTTGTTCTAATGCCTGCTGAATTTGTAGTGCCTGCTTGCGCATGGCGTTGACGTCTCCCAGTGCCTTAAATGGATTAAACATATATATCCTCCTTTTTCCCCGATGATATCGGATTATTTTTTACCTAATACTATTTCTATTTTTACTTTCTCACCGAATAACTTCTTGAGCACATCTGACAAGACTTGTTTCGTATGAATATCGGCAAGTTTCTCTTGATGAAACTTATAAAACGCCTCGATGGTCACTATACCACCATTGACACTCTTTGGTCTAGAGGACCGTAATACACCCGCAACTGAATGATTAAATGGTTTTGTGGCAGCAATAAAATCAGACCAGTGCTCTAATAATTTTTCGTGAGTCAATAGCCCCAACGATACGTCTGCCGGCTCATCAGCTCGAGTGGGAGGGGGTGTTGCCGGTGCCACTTCCTCTACAGGTGCCGCTTGTGGCGATTTTGCGACTGGGGTCGATACTTGTTGCGGGGCGCTCGCTTTTGGCATTGGTGGAGGGGCGGGCGAAACAGAAGGTGTGACCACCTGCTGTGGCACTGGCTCTTGAAACAACTCAATGACTGCTAACTCTAATGGGAGTTCTGGTATTGGTGAATACCGAAGTTCACCATACGCGCGAGTGAATACATGAATAATGCGGTCTAAATTTTGAATATCTGATGATGTATTTTTTTCACTCACGCGACTGATGAGTGCTTTATGTAAGTATTGCAATACATCAGTCAAAAATGATCGGATGTCTGTCCCTTCCGAAACTGCCGCATGTATGTGTGCCAATGCCTTTTGTATGTCCTTCTCTTTGCCGTATATAAACGACACAAACAACTCGACCTTATGACTCGTAGAAAGAGAAAGCACTGAGTCTATATGTGAAATTTCTATCTTTCCTTTACTGAAACTTACTTGCTCCAAAAATTTCACCGCATCTCGAAATGCGCCATCTGCTACTTCAATAATCCGCTGGAGCGCTTCATCTGATATAGAAATTTTTTCTGATTTCACTACTCTCTCTAACGCATGAAGCAATTCTTCTTTCGATGCTTTCGCAAATTTGATAACCATGCATCGCGAGGTAATGGTTGGTGGCACTTTATGCGCATCTGTGGTCGCCAACACAAATATTGCATGATTTGGCGGCTCTTCGAGAGTCTTGAGAAGCGCGTTAAACGCCTCGGTCGTCAACATGTGCACTTCATCGATAATATATATCGTATAGGCAGACGACACTGGAGAAAGTCCTATGCGCTCACGTAGCTGTCTGATTTCATCAATGCCGCGATTACTTGCCGCATCCATCTCTATGACATCAAGACTCGTGCCGCTGGCTATACTGCTGCATTGTTCGCAATTTCCGCATGGGCCGGATTTCGTGGATTTTTCACAGTTAAACAACTTGGCAATTACCCGAGCAGCGGTTGTTTTACCTGTTCCTTTGGGGCCGGTAAAAAAGTAGGCATGCGGTAGATCTTTGCGATCTTTAGAAAGTAACGCCAACAATTGTGCACGTACATTCGTGTTATCTATTTCATCGATTACTTGCGGCCGGTATGTTCTATAAAAAGACATAATACAGTACCTCGTTTATAGTGCACTCTACGATTATTCGCAATATCCCTCAAGAAGTGGCTAAAGGAAAATGAGCAGAGTCTGCTGTTTTTTACTCACACGTACCCAAACGCAGCAGCGAGGAAAAACCAAACTTTTGTCTCGAAATGCACTTTTACTCCTCGTGATGGTTTCCCAATAAATGCTCAAGTCCATGAAGCACTAATTCTATGATTTTGTCATCAACCATGGTGTTATCTTCAGTCGCTTCGCGCACAGCTTCAGGATACGACACGACAATATCCCCCAGTCTCAGTATGCCATCGGGCATCTCGACAAACGGTTTCATCGGTTGCGAAGGGTCATGCTGTGGAAATGACAACACATCGGTCGTGGCATCCAGCTTGCGATAATTATTGTTTAACTCGCGCATCCTGCGATCACCAACGATAATGATGCTAAGTTCTACATCACTTTTTACCCTCCCCTGCAATGATTGAGTCACCGCATCGGTGATGACCGATTTTTTTACGGGGAAATGGGAATCTGTTTGAAATAGAACAGTTATCATGAGAGTGACTAGTACAATATATCAATTTGAGATTATTTGGAAGAGAGTAGTTGCTTTAAAACAGCAGATACCCGACCGCCATCTGCCTGTCCTTTAACCGCTGCCATCGCCCGCCCCATAAGTGGACCAAAATCGCCACCGCTTTCAGCAACCGGAGAAAGAAGTTTTATAAGCTCATCGTCAGACAATTGCTTGGGAACATATTGCTCAAGAATAGCGAGTTGTGCCTGCTCATTTTTGGCAAGCTCAGCGCGATTTGCCTTCGTAAATGCGTCAACCGACTCTGTATGTGTTTTTACCTGTTTTTTAATAACATCGAGAACATCAGCATCGGTGATTTTTGCTTCTCCTTCTGCGCCATATTTGGCGATCGCGACATTTCTGACCGCAGCCAAAAGAAACCGTAACGTATCTACGGTTACTGCATCATGTGCCTTCATGGCAACGGTTACCTGTGATCGGATATCATCCAATAACATACGTTCTTTACCGCATCGCTAATTTGCGATTTCTCTTGAGTCTGCGAGAAAGCTCCTTTTTCTGCTCCTTGCGCTTCTCTGCAGGCTTGACGTAATGTTCACGCTTTTTCAAATCCTGCAATATACCTTCATTGAGGACTTTGCGCATGAATTTACGAATTAATGCGTCTGATGTGTCGCCTGGTTGTGCTTTTACAAATACCATAAAAAAATACACCTCATTTCATTTTGTCACTCCGGTTCATACACAAACATACTCTCACATTGCCTTCATTCAGAGTGATAATACTCCTATTCGTTCAGGTTAGCCTTAATTGCATGAGCTACTGAAACAAAATCATTATTTTGTAACGGCTTACCCGGGAGTGACTGTATTATACCACCACCGTCACCTTCAAAGCGAGGCATAATATGAACATGCAGATGTTTCACGCCTTCGGGCTCCCCATGATTTATCCCTATCGAAAGTATATGGGTGTCATAGGTTTTTTCAATAGCTTTCGACACCTTTTTTACACTCGCCCACAACGAGCCAAGTTCTTCTTGAGTGTAGTCATGGATCGTTGCGCCATGTTTTTTGAGCACAACCATCGTATGCCCATCAGTTGCACCAAAAATGTCCAAAAAACTTCTCGTCTCTGCATCTTCGTGCACCGTATATGAGGGAATTTCGTTCGCTACCAGTTTACAAAAAATACACTCATTCATAACAAAATTATTTACAGACTTCCTGTATAACACGTACCAAATCAGCTAATGTTCGCTTTGATGGCTTCATGTCGGGGTTTTTAGCACTTCCATTTAATATCATGTGGCGTGATGCATGCAAAAACCATGTCGCATCTGGCTCATCGCTCTTGAGACGTTCATAAAGCGCAGTAAAATCAATCTCCTCTTTGGGAAGTGATTTGATCCGCACATATCCCTTTTTTGGGTCTTTCCGAATAACAACTGAAAATCCCCGTTTTTGCGCCTGATGAATAACCTCATCGTTAACGGTTTCAAATCCAGCACCCTTCCCCCATTTAGTAGGAAACTCTATGGCGTTGAGCAATTCTTTTTCTGCCCACATTTTGTTGAGCAGTACTTTATAAATACCATCGAGCGATTGAAACCCTAGCTCCATAATTTTTGTCGGATTTTCTCCATGAAGCAAGCGCCACCCATCAATTTGCGCAACTATCCAAAACTCCCAATAATCGGCAGCCGCGTTGGGATAAAACACTTCCCGAAAATGATCAACGTCATTTACCACTGCGACAAGGCGCTCTAGCACAGGGTCTACGCCATGCTGTTTTACAATTTCCTCGTATACCAATCTCGCGGCACACGTATCCGCATCGGTCTGATGATGATCAAATTTTCCAAACCCTGTATCGACATGGATAATTTCTGGATCACTATCAGGGCTCATCTTATTGAGCGTTGTGCCAGCAGGAACAAATGCCAACAACGCTTCTTCCCATCCCGGGAAAAATGTTTTTACGAGCCAGGTACTCGTAATTGCGTCCAAATCTGGCCCAATATGGGTAACAATCGTTTTCATATACGTTATCCCGTATTATACCTTACTTTTTACGTGAGGAGGTTGTCCTATCATAATCTTTGAAACGATATCGTCTACCCGCTGCTCCGCAACTTTCCCCTTCGCTGAAATCATGCGCTTTCCTTCAGGAGTTTTGGATAAATAAGCACGCCACTCTTTAGCTGATTTACGGATTTTGCTTCGCTCCTTAGCAGCAGGGCTTCTACCAGAAAACATAACGATAATTGGCGCGTAAAACCATAACTGAGCAAACTTAGATAATGCGTGCCACCGCCCTTGATCACGAAAATTGTCATCTATGTCCGTCATGTTTGCCGGAGCGGCTAATTTTGCTTTTTCAAACGCTTCCCATGACTCTCCGTAAGGAATAGCTGACTGAATTTTTCCGATCTGCCTGACTACCTCCTTGGACACTGGCCCAGTCGGATGAAACATATAATCGAGCCTTGCCTGAATACGCTCGCCAAGGCTTGGTTTTCTAAATTCTGCGTGTTCTGTCATATAAACACTCCTTAATATGATTGTCCAAACAGCCAGCGGTGAATTGCTGGTTTACCGCAGTGGACACATGTCCCTTCTTCTTCCTTGGCGCTTAAAGGCAGACATCGGGTAGCAGCCTTTGTTTTTTCTTTTATCGCTGCCTCGCACGATGCTTCTTCGCACCAAAATGCGCGAATAAATCCGCGGGTCGTTTTCATCACTTCCTCAAAGTCTGAAAACGTATCGACATCGCGAGTGTTACTTTCGAGAAAATTAAGCGCAGTTGCATACAACGATTTTTGTATGTCTTCGAGTAATTTCTCAATTTTCGGAATCATTTCTCGCCTATCAACGACAACCTTTTCTCCGGTATCCCGCCTCGCCATAGTCACCGTACGATCATCCATTTCTTTCTTCCCCACTTCCAATCGTACCGGTACTCCTTTCACTTCCCACTCATTAAACTTGCGCCCAATCGACTGACTATCCCGATCATCAAGGCGTGTACGTACTCCCTGACCTACTAGTGCATCGCGTATCTCTCCGCAGTAATCTAATAAAGCTTCACGACCCTCATCACCACGCAAAATAGGCACAACAACCACCTGAGTAGATGCAATTTTGGGCGGCAACACAAGTCCGTTATCATCGCCATGAGTGAGGAACAATCCCCCTAAACTTCTGGTAGAAAATCCAAATGAGGTCTGCCAGACAAATGATGATGTCCCTTCGCGAGTCTGAAATGATATCCCAAAAGACTCGGAAAAGTTCTGTCCCAAATTATGACTCGTTCCTCCTTGAAGAGCCTTACCATCAGGCATAAGTGCTTCCACAGTGAATGTCGTTTTCGCACCGGCAAATTTTTCGGTTTCGCTTTTTCTTCCCATCACGACAGGAACTGCGAAATAATCCTCATAAATTTGGCGATACCAGTCAAGCGCTTTCATAACCATCTCCACCGCTTCCTTTTCGGTCTCGTGCGCAGTATGCCCTTCCTGCCAAAGAAATTCAGTCGTCCGCAGGAAAAGATAGGTTCGTTTTTCCCATCTCACTACGTTATTCCATTGATTGATAAGCACTGGTAAATCACGCCAGCTATGTACCCATTTCGCGTACATATCGTACATGATGGTCTCACTCGTGGGTCGCACCACAAGTGGATCTTTTAGTTTTTCGCCTCCCCCAACAGTGACGACCGCAAGTTCCGGAGAAAACCCTTCGACATGCTGCTTTTCTTTCTCAAGTAGCGACATGGGGATAAACAACGGAAAATAAGCATTTTCGATACCTGCTGAACGCATCATGCGATTAAGCGCTTCCTGTATAGACTCCCACAACGCATAGCCATACGGACGGATAACCATGCAGCCTTTAACTGGCGAGTAATCGGCAATCGTGGCTTTCAGTATCACATCGGTATACCACGCAGATAAATCTTCACTTTTTTTCTTCAGTTCCTTTTTTTCAAAAGCTTGTTTCATAAATTTACAATTTACATTTAACGAGTAACTATTAACCAGAAAATTTCTGGTTAACTGTCAATTGTTAACTGTTCATAGTTAATATAGCTTCCCTCCAACTATTGCATCATCTTTGTCCGGAACAATCAAGACGCACTCATGCCCCTCGTCTGGAACTCCGAGAGTGAGCACTTCAGAAACAAATGGGCCAATCTGACGGGGCGGAAAATTCACAACCCCCAGTACTTTTTTGCCAATAAGCGCGTCTTTCGTATAATGCGTGACGAGCTGTGCGCTCGATCGCTTTTTCCCAATCTCACTACCAAAATCTATCGTGAGTTTATATGCTGGCTTTCTCGCCTCTGGAAAATCATCTACTGCAATAATTACTCCCACGCGTATATCCAATGCCGCAAAATTATCATACGTTGCCATAAAAAAACCTCCTCCACACATATCATGCATTATTCATGATATATAAGGACGAGGGTTGCTCGTGGTACCACCTTACTTTCACTCATTTTAGTAATGAGTGCTTCATTGTTTGCTATGACGGGCTTTCCCGTCTCCGTTATTGGCGGAGCCGCCTGCTCTCTTTGTGCTGGAGCTTATCCCGTTCGGTGCGGAATTCTTGTAAGGCGTTTACTAAACACGTTTCCAAAAATTATCATGCAAATGAAACAAAAAGTCAATTTGTTGCACAACCTTACCCTCGGATAAGTCGAAGAATATCGTTTATGGAAACCAGAAGTACTAACCCCAACAAAATAATCATGCCAATCTGATGCGTGGACTTTTCGAAAGCGGGATGAGCGCGGCGACCCAATATTTTTTCTAAAAAGACAAACGCCAACCTTCCTCCATCAAGGGCTGGGATAGGCAAAATATTTAATACCGCCAGATTAAGCGACAGTATACTTGCAAACTCTAGCACTGCCTGCCAACCAAATTTGACTGCCTGACCCGTCACCTGCGCAATCCCGATTGGGCCCGCAACATCAGCCTCCGGAGCGCGAAGCGTCACCAATCGCCACAACATTGAACCCAAAGACACGAGCATCTCTTTGGCTCGCATCACATTTATCATAAACGCTTTACCGGGCGCTTCTGCCAATGAGTATTTATGGGTTTCAAGATCGGAAATAGCTACACCAAGCGGCCCCTCACCTGGAGGCACTTCTTTGCGTGGAATGACGGTGATTACCATTTCTTTGCCATCGCGGATAACCTGCAGAGTCACTTCATTTCCTTTTTCTTCGTTCACAAAAGCGATAAGTTCACTCGGTGTGGTGAGCTTGAGAACATCTTTGCTCTCCGAGTCTATAGAAACGAGCGTATCATTAAGCTGAAAACCTGCCTTTTCTGCCGGACTCCCCGCAATAATCCTCTCAACACGTACTTTTCCTGATGGCTCTTTGACTCCAGAAACAAGTAGTGCCGCGGTTATCCCCACTGCCAAAATAAAATTCATAATCACACCAGCGGCAAGTATTACCGAACGCTCTTTTTTGCTCCGAGCCCAAAAATATTCGCGAATGTTAGTACCTTTTGCTCTGGATTTCTTTTCGCCTTCTTCGTCCTCTCCAGCTAAACGTACGAAACCTCCAATAGGAAGCCAGTTAAGTGAATAAATAGTGTTACCAAATTTCTTTCCCCAAATACGAGGGGGCAGCCCTAATCCGAATTCTTCTACCCGCACACCAATCCAGCGGGCCATCATAAAATGCCCTAGCTCATGGATAAGGACAAGAATTGTGAGGATAACAAGAAATGTAATGGCAGTGAGGATCATTGTGATGGATTATACCTGCATGAGCTCCGCTTCTTTTTTGGCTTCCATAGCTTCGAGCTCTGCAATCATTTCATCGGTTAATTCCTGTACCTTCTTTTCACCCGCTTTTTTCTCGTCTTCACCCACGTCTTTGCTCGCCATCGCTCCATCGAGCTCTTTCATCGCGTCATGGCGGACACCGCGTACCATAACTTTGCCCGCTTCCAGCTTTACTCTCGCGAGCTTTATATAATCCTGACGGCGTTCTTCGGAAAGTGGCGGTATGGTGATCCTGAGTATTTCTCCATCGACCACTGGATTTAACCCAACATTCGCAGCAGCTATTCCTCGTTCGATTTCCGCAAGGATAGAAGGGTCGTAGGGTGAAATAACAAGTGTTTTGCTGTCTACAGTGGAAATAGTAGCAAGCTCCATGACTTTGAGGTGCTGGGTAGCACCATATACTGCCACCACTATGTTTTCGACTAATGCGGGGGTTGCTCTCCCACTGCGTATGGATGAAAGATCAACGCGCGTTACTTCAATAGCTTTTTTCATCCGTTCGCGGGTTGAATTGAGAAGTGCGTCAATCATTGGTATTAGTTTAGGCGACAGATACCATACCAGTCAATAGCGTCTTATTTTATACGTGTGAAAGAAAGCAGTGCCCGTTTTCGTCCCGCTACGCGGGATTGGCGCGTAGAGAGAAAACCATTGGTGTCCTCTCTAGATGTAAGTTACTCTCCCAACTGCATGCGGGTAAATTTCGCCACCGTAATATTCTCGCCTACTTTCGCAATGGTGAGCTTGACCAAATCAGTCATGGTTTTACTCGCATCGCGGATATATGCACTCTCGAGCAATGCTTTGACATCTTTTGGGTTCATTGCGGCAATCTGTAGCGTAAGCTCATGCGCTAAGTTTTTGAATTCGTCAGTTCGTGCCACGAAGTCAGTTTCGCAGCGAAGCTCGATAAGCACCCCTACTTTGCCAGTTGCATGAACGTACGAAGCAATCACTCCCTGAGAGGTTTCCTTACCTTCTTTTTTGGCTGCCTTCTCAAGTCCTCGTTCAGTTAATAGCTTTTTTGCTTTTTCGTAATTTCCATCTGCGTCTTCTAATGCTTGTCGGCAGTCAGACACACCCGCAGAGGTTTCTTCACGAAGTTTTTTGAGATCATCAATAGACACTTTCATGTGTTTGTTCCTTTCTGTAAATCCGGAAAATCCGGGCAACATTATTTATCAGCAGCTTTTTCTTTTGCCGGCGCTGTCGCTTTTTTGGTCGATTCTTCAGCTGGCTTCTCTTTCACTGTTTCTGCTTTTGCTGCTTCAGATGTTGCTGGAGCTTTTTGTGCTGCTGCTTTCGTTTCTGCCGCCTTCGCTGTTTCTTTTTCCAGTTTTTCTCGAGCTTCGCGGTAACTTTCGGCAACCGCGGTCACGATGAGCTCAACAGACCCTACCGCATCATCGTTTGCCGGTATAACATAATCAATGCCACTCGGATTTGCGTTGGTATCGACAATACCAATAACGGGGATACCAAGACGCTGCGCTTCCCGCACCGCTGACTGTTCCTTGCGGACATCAACGACAAAAATCGCTTTCGGAAGTGTCTCAAGCATGAGTACCCCTTCGTAGTCCACATTCAATCGATTCAGATACCGCGCCATCTTGGTTTGTTCGTGCTTCGGAAACTTTTTCCAGCCACCATTTTTTTGGTCGTCCATCATTTTATTGATTTTCTGGATATTCTTGTGCACCCCTTCCCAATTGGTCATAAATCCACCGATCCATCGTTGGGTAAGGAAGGAAGCTCCTGCATTTTGCGCTGCAGTCTTTACTACTCCGCGTGCCTGGCGTTTTGTGCCAACAAAAAGCACTGTTTCGCCCGAGCTCGCGAGTTCACGAACAAAAGCAACAGCCGCATCTAAGCCTGCCTTCGTTTTAGCAAGGTCGATAATATGGATACCATCTTTCTCTGCCCAAATAAATTCAGATGCTTTGGGATGCCAACGCTCTGCTTTATGACCGAAATGGCAACCCGCTTCTAATAACTGCTCTAATGTTGTTTCTTGCATATATTTGTTCCTTTTTAACTATAAACAATAAATTAATACCCAATAAAAAAACACGCGATACGCGTGTTTATATAATTCGCGTATCTCTTTATACCGCCACCCGGGAAAAGAATTTCTTCTCAAGAGATACTCCCGAATGTGTGGAATAAACAAATTATAGCGCATCAGGCGCTTGTAATCAACACCCCCCAATACCCTCGCACCTTATAAAACCGGAAACTTCGTGCACAATGCCTTCACCCTACCCGCAATTGCGGCCAATTCGTGATGTTGAGCAAATTCTTTTTTTGTTTTTGTAATAAACGCAATCCGTGCTACTTTTTCCTCGGGGAGCTGTATATCTTTTACCAAATGGATAACGTCCATAATCCACACTGCGATGTTTTTCATTTCTTCTTCTTTCATCCCTCGAGTCGTAATCGCAGGTGTACCCAAACGAATACCTGAAGGATAGATAGATGAGCCAGTATCAAACGGGACAGTATTCCGGTTAACGATAATATTGGCATACTCCAGCGCCCACGCAACGACCCATGCAGAAGCGTTGATAGATCGAAGATCAATAAGCACTAAGTGTTTATCAGTTCCTCCCGTCACCACATCTAACCCAGCGCTTACAAAATGATTTGCGAGCGTTTGTGCATTCGTAACTACCTGATGAGCATACGCTTTAAACGCATCTGATCTTGCCTCTTCAAGTGCTACCGCAATACCCGCTATCGTATGTTCGTGCGGCCCACCCTGAATACTCGGGAATACCGATTGGTCTATGGATGTACTCAATTCTTTTTTGGAAAATATTAACGCACCACGTGGGCCACGTAGTGTCTTGTGAGTTGTCATCATCACCACATCCGCGTATAAAAAGGGCGATGCATTTGCACCTCCCGCGATAAGCCCTGCTTCATGAGATACATCCGCCAAATAATATGCCCCTACGCTATGAGCGATATTGGCCATGCGCTGGTGATCGATTTCCCGAGGATACGCAGTACCACCAGAAATGAGAAGTTTTGGCTTCACCTCACGAGCTTGAGCCTCAATGACATCGTAATCAAACAATCGGGTATGTTTATCGACATGGTAAAACGTAATGTCCCAAATCTTTGAAACCAATGTTACTTTTTTGTCTGGCAATTGCCACCCATGCGAAAGATGTCCTCCATCGGGCAAATACATAGAAAGTATTTTTTCGCCTGGCTCGAGCAAGGCCGCAATAATCGCAAGATTAGCAGGGCTTCCACTCAATGCCTGCACATTTACTCCCCACTCTGCCTCTAAAAGTCCAAAAAGCTTGAGCGCGCGGGATTTGCATAGCAACTCCAACTCGTCCACCACGCTGTTTCCTTGGTAATACCGTTTGGTCGCCTGACCTTCAGCGTATTTATTCATAAACACTGAACCGACAGCAGCACGAACGTTCTCTGATGCGTAGTTTTCTGAAGGAATCATTTCGAGGACTTCACTTTGGCGTTTGGCTTCAGCAGCTATAAGGCGAGAAATACTTGTATCCATAATACTCGCCTATTATACCAGTTTAGGAGGGATACGGGTTTTTTCAGCTAACCTAATCACTGCAGGCTCAAACGCACCACAGATAAATGGTCGAAGCGCTGCGTCCGGTATATGCGCCCATGTTTCGTATCGGAGCAATTCTTTTGGCTCTTGCCCCAATCCATCTTGTACGGAAATAATAAGCGGCTTACTGGTGTCGAAAAACTGTCGTCCTCCATTTGCAAGTGAAATACCTCCACCAGTATCGGGAATGATTTTGTTACCACTTCCTTTGGCGTATTCTACTAACTCTTCGCGGGTAAATGGTCGCATACTCGCCTGCGCTCTGACCATAACGGTTTGTGGCTCGGATATACCACTCTTATCACAACGTATCGCAGTCAACGCGCTCACTATTTCGATTGTTTTCCCGGACTGATCCATCGCCTCTGGAGCAGTAGCTGCCCATACAACAGGGTCACCCTGGGGTTTTTCGTGGATAGATATAGACCCATCCGGCTGATGCACGAATTGCACCGAATCGGTATATAAATACATGTGTCCGCGGTCTGATTTTATTTTCTGTGCTTCACTCACCATCACATCTGAAAGCCCACATACAGCGCTTACCCATGCTGCATCTTCCCTTGCTTTTCCTTCAGCAATGTATACGGGACGTGCTTCAGTGTGGGGGGCGTCTTGCTTAATTCGCCATTCGCTAAATGAGGGTTCTTTGCGGGTTATTTCCCATTCCGGCAATGCAGACTGATAGATACGGTCTTTTTGATATCCTCCGTTTTTAGTAACGATGGTAATAGTAGGACGCTCTGTATTCATAGCTTTTAAAAACAAAAAAGACCCTTGTGGGGTCTAACAAAAGAAAAAACTAGAAAACACCGTCCTTATTTTCGTTTTTTCGTTTGGTGAACCCCGTCCCTTCGCATCTTCTGCGAAGTTCTAGCTGGCCAAGTCATCCTTGGCGGGCTTCGTTACTTGAGAAAAAACCTACGTATATTACTGTCAAAAACAAAAAATTCGCCTCAAAAAGCTTTTTGGCGCTTTTTACATTTATACCACCAGACAACGTTCTTGTCAAGAAGCAACTATAGGATATACGCCCTGCACTCGATCGCCTTCAAAAACCAGCCGATACCCCCCTGCCATAGGCACATACGGCTGCATCGCCATAAGACGCTCAGCCGTAAGCTCACGCCCTTCGTAATAGGCTGCAGCAAGCATAATCGGGTCGCCATGGGAAATAAGGCAAATAGCCCGGTCTGAATACGCCACGCGCTTCTCTTCGATCACAGTGACAACCCTCTCTCGGATAGCCTCAAGCGTTTCTCCTCCGCGTTCGTGATACCAAGGGGTATCGTAAATTTGCCAATTCCAGCCGCCAAGCTCATGGATTTCTTCCGGAGTCTTACCTTGGAGAGGTGACTGCACTTCGTTTAAGCGTTCGTCAATGACCGGCACAATATGGTGTGGTCGAGCGACAATATCTGCGGTCTCTCGGGTGCGTTCCATAGGGCTCGTAAAAACAGCGGCAATCTTCTCCTCTCGAAGTGTTTGTGCAAGCGCTTCTACCTGATGCATTCCTTCTGGAGACAAATGAAACCCCGGCAACCGATAGGGAGCTACCGGCTTGGGGCTTTCGTAATGCCCATGGCGGAGAAGATAAATGGTGGTCATTTACGTAATAATATGTTTATCTCGAAGTACAGCGAGCACTTTTTGATGTATCGTTTCCTTTGGGAGGATCTGACCATCTTCCACACACTCCACGAGCACCCAGTTCTCTCTGGTTTTTGCGAGTGAAAGATACATTTTTTCCGAATCTTCCCGATGTTTCGTGTCTGCCTCTAGTATATCTTTCCGATCTCCTAAATATGCCCGCTCGCCCTTCTTTTTGGTAAGCTCCTCCCCGACTGCTGCCGGCACATGCAAGTAAATAACGATATCTTCACGAGGAATTTTGTGCACTTTGTATTCAAGCTCGTCAATCCATTCCAAAAATTCTTTCCGATCTTTTTCAGGAAGACGCGCACCCTGATGTGCCATATTACTTGTCGCGTATCGATTACAAACAATCACTCCTCCATGAGCAAGCCACAAGTCCATTTCTTCTTTGGCACTCGCCCGATCAAGTGCATAGGCAAGCGATGCGAGATATGGAGATACATCCGCGCCAAATTCACCCGCCAAAAATCTACCGGCAATTTTTCCGTGAAACGAACTGTAGTATCTCGGAAAATCAAATGCTTTCACCGCTTGCTGAGATTTTTCAAAATAATCAACAAGCAACTCCGCCTGTGTCGTCTTGCCACTTCCATCTCCACCGTCTATAACGATAAGCTTGCCTCTCCTATTTTTTTCCACCTCTACCTGTTCCAAAAAATGCTTCATAAGGATAGGAAGGCTGTCTTCGTCATAATGTTCCAAAAATAGATGATCCGATGGATTTCCTGAAATCATGGTGGAAAGCTCATTGGAGGCGTCTTTATAAAAAAGTGCCAAAACGGGTTTGTGATGAGTCAATGCGTATACGAGCTCCCCGCCGACACCACTTGACGGTTTACTCACTTCAGCGATGACGCAATCTGCAACATCGATGGCTTGTTTTTCTCTATAAAAAATTTCTTCTGCACTTTGTACTGCGTCTTTCTCCAATTGCTTGTGGTCTAATATCTGTTCTCCCGAAGTGAGACTGTGACCCAATTTTTTTATCTCGGCAACTATCGCTTTTTCCTGTTTTAGATAATCGCCATTGTTCGTTGTCGCTGCAGTAAAGTATATTTTCATCCTATGTCTATAGTAGACATTCATCGTGAAATGTCAAAGGATACAAAAAGAAAAAATTATGATCGGGGTTGATACACAGAAAAACTTGCTCTATTCACTCTGAAGGGACGCTGCTCTCCATTAGGGCCTACGTGTTTTTCACTATAAAACGATACGGGTAGCGGTATCCCTGCTTCTATCATTCTCCGGATTTCCAAATAATGAGTATTTGTCGTGCCAGCATCGGCTACCACTTCACGTTTTGTCGTTGATGTCTGTGCTTGTTGCGTCATAGAAGTAATGTGGGCAGAGTATAAATATCCTCTATAACTGTGTCAACACTGTCTGTTTTTGGCTTCGTCACTCCCCAACTCACTAAACATGTCTGCATACCCACTGATTTTGCCGGTACTAAATCCACTGCCTCCCGATCTCCTATCATGATATGAGATTGCGGTGGCAACCCCGTTTTTTCTAAAATATACCGGAACCCATTTAACTGAGGTTTATTTACTCCCACGATTTCTGCAGTCACAATTTCTTTAAATAACGAAGGCGAAAGACCGAGTATTGCTAATCCTTCGGATACTTTTTCCGAAATACCATTGACCAATAAATAATGAGTAAAACGAGTGAGTGTCGCAAATGCTGCTACCAACTTGTCATCGTATGATAAATATAACCTTCGATCTTTGTATTGCTCGCACTCGATAGCAGCTTCTTTTACGGATATTCCAGCAAGCCTTGCTGCTGTTTCTGTGCTACTGGGGGTGACAACTTTAAATATTTTGTGAAATTCAGTTACCGTTTTTTCGCGACTCCATCCTGTATGTTTCATGACTAATATATAGTCCGCTTCGATAATTGCGCGATCAAGTTCTGGGGTGGGTTTATAGAGTGTTCCATCAAAATCCCATATACACACAGAAATGTCAGGGTGAGAAGTCATATTGTTAGTGTACACTACGAGGCCTATCCAATGCGCTGCGGACAAGCGACACAAACTGTGTCTGCGCGTCTTTGTCACGAGATATATCAAGGGTGTCAGTTGGCACGCGAAGCACCGGGATGTCAGTATTTTGTTCCAACCATTTCCGGTTCAGGTCATCAAGTAACGAAAGATAGTCGGTAGGAATTGCCTTTTCATACTCTCTCCCCCGAGCAGCAATACGTTGTTCTATCGAGGGAATAGATGTATCGAGAAATACAATAAGATCAGGTGTAGGAAAATGCGGGGCGAACTCATGATATATTTTTTGATATAGCGCCCACTCAGCATCATCCATGTTTCCCAACTCATGCTGCGCACGTGCATAGGAATATACATCTTGGGTAATTGGAGTATCTTGTATCACAGAAGATTTTTCCAAAAGCTTTTTCGCTTCGAGCATTTGTCGTGCTTTTTCCATCAGAAAAAATGTCTGAGAGTGAAACGCCCATCTTCCCATATCATTGTAAAACCGGGGCAAAAATTCGTTTTCCTTGACGTTTTCCTCTATCAAAGTAAATTGCAGTTCTTTTGCTAACAAACTTGCTGCGGTTGTTTTACCGCTCCCAAGCGTCCCCATAACCGCTATGTAATTGTTTCGCTCTTTCATTTTTCTTATCTGTGGTTCTATCACATAAAAAAACGAGAGACAAGAAGAAAAACCATCTTAACGAACCTCAATCGCCTTGTAGACAGCGTGTGACCCACCGGGGGCAAGAAATCGCTCAAGCGGCACATCTTCACCGAACACATCGTCTGGCCCGATGGTGATAATAAGACTCCCTTTAGGGAAATAGTCTGCCGCAGAAGGAAGTAACCGGATACTATCGGGAAGATTACGGAAAAAAATATTTCCAAATTTCACATACTCTCCATCTCCAACAGTCACTGGTCGCTTCACTGTCTGCTGATACGTTGCGGTATCCACTGTATATAAAAATCCGTACGTTGCTGTCCAGGCAAGCCCTCCATCGATAAATACATATTGATATTTGTCTTTGTGGGAAACAGCGAAACGTATCGCATCATTTTGTTGTTTCGCCCAATTTTCAGACGCATATACCGGATAATCAAAAAAATATGTGAATAGATACAAACCCACGCTAACACAAACAATGACTGCCGCACTTATGCTAGCCCAGAGCCTCAATGTTGTATTCATTTTTCTTGTGTAGCTTACAAGCGACAATAACCCAAACGATGAAACCATGAGGGGCACAGGCAATAACAACATCGATCGATACGCGTAGTTACCATCAGAAAGTCCTCCGGGGAGCGCACCCAACAACATCCAACCCAACAAAAACCAAGCAGTTTTTATATGTTTGCGAAACAAATAGAACCAACCAAGAAAAAAGAGCGGCAACTCAAATACATAGTATTGACCATGATTTCCTACCGCTTCCTGCAAATTGCCGTATCCGTTTACAAAAAACCAATTGATAGAAAAGATGCTGACGTAGTGCGTCAGCGCCACTTTTGCCCCCTCTGTCACTTTGTTATGCACCAGTGATGATGCCCATAACGGGGCATTGGTCAGTGTACGTCCACGCACGACACTATTCACGACACTGGATGAATGAAGGATGCCCGAACGAGTATATTCTTGTACTTCTCCCCGAAATAATAGCTGAAAAAGAAAAAGCGCGAAAAACAGTGCGAACACTCCTCCACCGAGAGCGGTATATCGTACCGCACGTTTTACCTCTCCCCACCGAAACCACGCGAGCACTATGATAAATAGTGGCAAAAACAATCGAGGAGCATCATACGCAAACAGCGATAGTGCAAATAAACAACCTGAGATTATATAAAGAAACGGTTTTTTTGCACCCTCAAAGAACAAAACAACACCAGCAAGCACTAATGTAAGCGCTTCTGACTCCAAGAGTCCCTGACGTGAAATATGGATTGCCCACGGGTTAAGCGCCATAAGAAACGCTGCAACAAGCGCAACGTTGTCGTCTTTCAACACATGCTGACAAATACGAAATACCAAAAATATCGCAATAATGCCAAACAATGCAGGGGGCAACCGGTTCACAAATACTGAAAGCCCCATAAGTTTCACAAATGGCATGAGAATATAGCTTCGAAGCGGCGGGTACGTGCCTCCAGCATTTGGATCAGAAAGTGCCAGATAATTTGTCTGCCCCAATAAATCTTTACCTGTTTGAAGCAAGCTCAACGTGGTATAGCCGATCATCGCCTCGTCACCATGAAGACCAGGAGGAATACGCCCAAGTTGCCACAAACGAACAAACACGCCTAGGAGAAGCGCTACGATAAGTCCAATCAAAATGCTTCTCTGCATAATAACGATTTCACTATATCATAATATTTGACATTTGCATGCCGCCAACGGTAGCATACGATTACAGAAAGGCACATTAAAAGAGAACGGCAATTGGATAGGTTTAAGCGTGTGGCCCACGAATTGACTATTAACAATTAACAAACAACATTTAACCAGAAATTATTTGGTTAATAGTAAATAGTTAACGGTTAACTGTCGCTTCGCGGGATACGAGGAAGGGGTCCCCTGAGCATAGTCGAAGGGGAAATCGGACCTCGCCTAAAAAAGGCGGGAGTATCTGCGGAAACCCCTCGGTGGCACTCCCCACCGCAATTCTTGCGAGAAATCCCGTTGTAAGACGGGACATAGAACGACAAGAAATGGAGTCCGTATCTCTTCATTCATCTTCAAATATTTTTTTTCAATATTACTCTACATTGTAGGGATTATTGCACTTTAAGGAGGGCATTATATGTGTGGCATTTTTGGATATATCGGGGATAAAAAAACCGCACCAAGCATCGTACTCAAGGGACTAAAAACCCTCGAGTATCGCGGCTATGACAGTTGGGGTGTGGCAGTCGTGCCGGAAAAAAAGACGACTGAAAAAGTCATTGTCGTAAAGAAAAAAGCAGGAAAAATAGGCAATGCAGATGTTGTCGACATGCCGGAAGGCTCACTTGCATTTGGTCACACCAGATGGGCAACCCATGGCGGGGTCACCGACAAAAACGCGCACCCGCATCTTGATTGCACCAAAACAATTGCTGTCATCCATAATGGTATTGTCGAAAACTACGAAAAACTAAAGACAAAACTTGAAGGACTTGGTCACCGTTTCGTCTCGGAAACCGATACCGAAGTTATCGCACACCTTGTCGAAGAATACCTCAAGAAATATTCGGTTCTTCCAAGAGATGCCGCACCTGCATTTTCCAAAGCAGTACAGGCGACATTTCAAGAACTGGAAGGACTCAATGCGATTATCGTCATAAATACTGCAGCCGAGGAAATGGTGGCGGCACGAAACGGGTCACCACTCGTTGCGGGGTTTGGTCATGGAGAAAACTATCTCGCAAGCGATCCTGCCGCACTTCTCCCCCACACCAAGCAAGTACATTTTCTCGAAGACGATGAAATGGTCATCGTAAGCAAAGGTGGTATCCATATATTTAATGCGCACACCGGACAACGAGTGCGACCGAGAAAACAACTACTCACATGGACTGCCGAAGAAACGGAAAAAGGGAAATTCCCCTATTTCATGCTTAAAGAAATCCATGAGCAAGCAGGGCTTCTTTCCGAAATCGCATCAGAGTCACCCGAGCAATCGATACTCATAGCTCGAGAGCTCAAAAAAGCACCGAGAGTCTATATGGTCGGCGCGGGAACCTCGGCACACGCAGCTCGTGCCGCATCGTACTTTTTCTCGCTCATCGCAGGAAAACTCGTGAACTATGGTGTCGCGAGTGAATTTGACCATCGCCTATCGGTGATCCCGAAAGACGGAGCGCTTATGGCACTTTCCCAGTCTGGAGAAACCATGGATCTTCTCGAGGTCGTAAAAAAGGCGAAAGAAAAAAATATAAAAATATTTTCTCTCGTCAATGTGGTTGGTTCTACCTTATGGCGAATGTCTGATGAACATTTGGCAATTGGCGCTGGCCCGGAAAAAGGTGTCGCCTCCACCAAATCGTTTATCACAAAAATTGCCCATCTGTTGCTTATCGCCTATGCCATGACCGATAAGGTAAAAGAGGGTCAAAAAAACCTGATTAAGGCAGCAAAATCTACAAAAATCGTGACATCAAAAGCTCACACCCATGCCATTATGGCGCTCGCCAAAAAACTTAAAGACGAGCAACATTTGTACATTATCGGGCATGGACTTTCGTATTGCGCAGCGCTTGAAAGTGCCCTAAAGATAAAGGAAATATCCTATATCCACGCGGAGGGCATCCCAGCAGGCGAGCTCAAGCATGGCACACTGGCACTCGTTACCAAAGGAACGGTATGCGTTGTCTTTGCGCCACGAGATGAACACTATCAAAGCACCATGGCAAATGCGATGGAAATGAAAGCGCGAGGAGGGTATATCATCGGTATATCTGACAAAAACGAGGAAATATTCGATGAATTCCTCCAAGTTCCTGATGCAGGGATAGCTACCATTATTCCCAACATCATCGTGGCACAGATGCTTGCCTACTATCTGACAATAGAGCGCGGATTTGACCCAGATATGCCGAGAAATTTGGCAAAAAGCGTGACGGTTAAATAAATTTGCACAAAAGAGGGTCTAGATGTATACTCTAGGCCTCTATGACAGCAATATCGTACGAACGCCTCGAAGTCCATTTTCCACTCGAAAACGAGCGAGTGCCAAAAGGATTTTGGAAAGACAGAGTTAAGGAAATTAGTCATCCAGAACTAAAGGCAGTATTTGTGCTTCCTACCCGTCCCGAAGCTGCACGATTTGCGGCAGAAAAAATTCTGGAGCTTGTCCAGAACAAACCAGACGCAGCAATTACCTGGCCATCTGGCAATCAAGGCAATGATGTTATCGATGCGGTGGTGTCACTTTCCAAGGAACGCAATATATCGTTTGAACAAGTACACTGCTTTCATCTCGATGAATATTTCCCGATAGACCCCGAAGCTCCAGAGAGTTTTCGCAAAAACTTGCGAGAACGGTTGTTTGTACCACTCAATATCCCTGCTGATCATATCCATGAAATACCGGCAAATCCTGGAAGCAATGGTGAAGAGGTCGCTCGGCAGTACGAAGCGCTTATTAGCCAATATGACATTGACCTTGTACTTCACCCTATAGGGCCAGATGGGCACATGGCATTTGATGAAGCGGGTACTCCACGCGACAGCGTCACCCACCTCACCCCCCTTTCAGAAAAAACAGTTCATCGGGATAGGGTTATCCGAAAATTGAATAGTCCCGATCATGCCATCACACAGGGTATACAAACGATACTCAATGCAAAGCGCATCCTATTTGTCAATTTTTCACCCGACTACAAAGAAGACATGAAGCAGTCTCTCTTTGGCCCTATTGGCGAACATAATCCGTCCTCGCTCCTTCGAACCCAGGGACATAAGGTTGAAGCAATCATCACCCAGGAAATCGCAAACCACGTATTGGGGTAAATCAGGTACAATAACACCATGAGCAAACGTGTCGCGATGGTATCAGTCCACGAATGTCCTCTAGCCTCAAGCGAAGGAAAAGAACGAGGCGGTATTAATGTCTATGTGTACGAACTATCCAAGGCGCTATCCCGTCAAGGTTGGTATGTCGATGCCTATACCCGCGTACAAGATGATATAAATGCTCGGGTTGTATCAGTCGATGAACGGTTTCGAGTGCTTCATATACCAAGCGGTACGCACACTCCACTTTCAAAAAAAGACATTCTCGCTTCCCTACCTGAATTTACCCAGCATCTCATGCGAGGGATACACGAGGAACACCTCTCCTACGATGTCATACATGGCCACTACTACCTCTCTGGTATGGTGGCAGCCGATATTCGCGCAGCGCATCATGTATCTACCCCCCTCGTGATGACCTTTCACACGCTGGGACTTATGAAACAGTTAGTATCGCGCGCTCAAGACACTGAAGATCCCAAAGAACGAATACCGGCTGAACGTCATCTGATCAACGTAGCAGATAGATTGATCACTTCAAGCGAGACAGGCAAAGAATACCTTTCGACATTTTATGATTGTCCGGAAGAAAAGATTGCTACTATTCCCCCCGGTGTCGACACGACACTTTTTCGACCTATAGACCCACAAGAGGCAAAGCGACATATTGGCGCTCATCCAGACCATCACGTGGTGCTTGCTGTCGGTCGCATCGATCCTGTCAAAGGATTTGACGTGCTCCTTGTCGCGCTTAAAATGCTCTTAAAAAGAAATCCCGAGCTTACCGATCGGGTATGTGTATGGATAGTTGGCGGTGATATAGGACAAAATCAAAACCAATGGTCCAAGGAACTTAAAAAACTCCACGAGCTCCAACAGATACTCAATTTACCCGCTACCGTACGATTTGTGCCACCACAATTACAAGAAGAACTTCCTTACTATTATAGTGCCGCGGATGTACTGGTTATGCCAAGTCACTACGAATCATTTGGCATGGTTGCCCTTGAAGCAATCGCGTGTGGTACACCGGTCATAGCAACCGATGTTACTGGCATTTCTCCGATACTTCGTGAACTCCCCCAGGGACATATCATAAGCGCAAACAATCCACTTGCGCTCGCCTCAGAAATCAAACACGTGCTCGATACTCCCCACCCGAAATCCGCTCCAAAACAAGTTATAGAGACACTCAATTGGGATGCGATTGCTACTCGTATGACACGTGAATACGAAGCGGTCTCACAGAAATAACATTAGAGCGAAGAGGCTTCCTGCTCTAGCGCATCAATCTCAGACTGACTGGAGTCACTGGCATCGTTATACTCTTGCCGCAAATCAGAAACAGGGGCGATTGGCTGCATTTCGTCAAACCCCACCTCGGGTTTTCCCGTAGGCACAACAAGAGCGGGATACGATGCGGGTGTCGGATTTGCTGCCTGACTGGTTTCTGGTACTGGCGAAAAATATCGGACGACCACAACACTTCCTATAACCAATAAGGCGATGAGAAGCGGAATAATAACCACCCACAGTGACGATTTTTTCATATATTAACGCTCCGGCCACAAACCAACCTGTACTGCATCAGTGAGATTTTCTAAATCGGTGAGGGCAAGACCAACCGCATCGCGTGCTTCAGCAAACGCTGTTCTCACAGGGACAACTTGTGATTTCACATCTGTTATAGCTTGCAATACATCTTCTTTGGCTGTTTCTTCAGAATGAACAGTTAGCGCAGTCGGAAGCGACTCCGCAAGCGTATGTACGGCAAATAGCGCACTGCTCACTTTTGCCTGAGCATTCGACAAATCAGATTCT
Organism: Candidatus Gottesmanbacteria bacterium UBA5942; assembly: GCA_002430725.1. GTDB lineage: Bacteria > Patescibacteriota > Microgenomatia > UBA10105 > UBA927 > UBA927. The sequence goes on along the minus strand of DJCU01000041.1, from coordinate 3,176 downwards.
ACCCGGGATACATCCGTTCCCTGCGCTTTGAGTGCTCCGGTGGCAGCGGAAATTCGGTCAATAAGCTTCATCATAGATTCGAGCTTCTCTTCCATCGAAGAAAGCATGACGGTCACCGTATTGTTATAGGAGGTAGAAAAAGCGAGCAACTTCTGTTTTTTTTCGTCATCAGTAAACCCCTGCACTTTTTCTTGAAATACCGACCGCGCTGTTTCATCTTTTTCGACCCTCGACTCTTTTTTCTGAATAAATGTTTTTTGAAGTTCTGCAATCTTTGTCTCACTCACCCGCTTAAGGTTGGCTTCCCGTTTCGCGCGTTCTTTTTGAAACATGACCTGCTCATCAGCAGTGAATTTTGGACGCATGAGTTTGAGCTGAGCAAGTTTAGACGAAGGACTCGCTGTCTGTTCACCTAATACAGAAGGATGGCTACCCAAGCCTAATGCAAAAAGAAGTAAACCCAAAATATAGTCAACCATTACAAATAGTATGGGATACCCATCATAACGATGTCAAGAAATACTACAACGCTTTATTGGCTGCTGGATCCTGATTATATTTTTCGGCAATACCTAATTTAATATAATATTCCGCACGCTGCATCTCTGTGCCGATATAAATCGCGTGACTGGGAAGTACCAGATATTCACCGATATTTATCATCTCAATATAAATTTCCATCGCGGTCTTTCCTCGCCATTCTTTGAGTAATAATCCTCCATTTGGTGCATAAAGCTTCACCACAATTTCATACTCTTTGTCAGTGGGTTTTTGGGCGTATTTGGTCGGCCTGCCTACAGGTTTTTTGCCGACTTCCTCTATTTCAATGGTGACATTCCCTCTCGGATCGTCTTCAAACATCTGGCGACTGGTGTAACCGAGTTCCTTTTCATAATTTTCCTTTAGGATTTTTTCGACTAGCTCGTAATCATCGCTGTAGATATGAGCGCTATGTGTAATCATGACAAATGACCCCATAGGTACACCCGACTCGTCACAGATAAGTTTCTGAAGTTTGCGCAAACTAAATACATTTCTCGGCCATCCATGCACCATGTCTTGACTCCGAAAATGTGTCGTCATAAATAATTTACCATCCTGAATACTGCAGACTATCTGCGTAAGACAAGGTGTATCTCCTTTGTTTGCCACCGACCAGTCTTCTTTTATCTTGGCGGTAAACGCCACCATTTTTTTACTAAACGGTCGAGCCTTGATCAGATCAATAATATTCTGAATTTGGTCTACGCCATCGTGTGCACGCAATCGCTGCCCGTAAGTATAGGCGATGCCGGGAATTTGCTTGGCAGACAATACTTGCGGATAATACGTTGCTAAATCTTTTTCCGAAAATGGAAAAAAGCTAGGAAAATACGGTTTATCAGGGTCTTCGTTATAAACGACTGCCATAACGTTTAATAGCTCCTTTAACTCATTTTCCTGTGTGTAACGAGTGGTCTTGTTTCTCCCGTAACGCATAATGTTTTGCAAAATTTTAAGCCATGTCTGTGCGGCTGTTTGCCCATGGATACGGAAACCTATTTGCTCAGAAGGGTACGTAAATGGCTTTGGGCGCGATGTTGGAAATACTTTTGGCTCACTAAATGGCACTGGCTTTTCACTCCCCAACCTCGCCACTGTTTTGCGAAGCTCATCAGGCGATTTACCGCGAAGGTTGATAACCTCTACTGATTTTCGAAATAGTTCAATAGCTTCATGCCCGATTTCTTTTTCGATCTGCCCACCTTTTTCATCCCCAATGATGAAAAAGTTTTCATCAACCCCGTTTGCCATAAGCGCCATAAGCGCCTGGCCGCTGCGAGAAAGATCTGCGCCCCATAAAACAATTTTTCGAATATTCGGACTCGCGTAAACATTTCTGATCATCGCGGAAATACCGGCCGAGGAATACAAATTGCCGATGGCGCAATAGTTTTCGTCCTTAAGCATATCGGCAACAACCTGCCGCTCTGTCCACATGATGGCGACCCCCACCGGATTTTTGGGGTCTTTGACATGTAACACTTGTTTATAAAGTATCGGCCAATCCATAGTATTTATTCTTCTGATGTTTTCTGCACACACTGCCTATATACATTCGGTCGACAATATCGGGTGAACCAAATAAACCCCGGCAGCGAAATTGTCTTATGCCACAATGCGACAATAGTCACCCGATCTTCATTTCGCCGCACCATCGCACGCTCTATTCTATCGTTTGACCTCCAGTGATTTTGACAGGACACCGGACAGTCTGTTCGGCGCACACTTAGGCAGGGCACACTCTCCGACTTTCTTACCATAGCTATGTAAAAGCTATTCGGTCACCGTTCTTGGCTGATTTTACTCGCAAGCGGTGTTTTTTGCCCGATATATTTTGCTGCCTTTTTCTTGGTATACGGCACCTGGGCAGGAGACGATAATTCTTCAAATGTCATGCTACAAATTCGCATCCCGGGGTATAACGCCACTGGCATACGACCTAAATTTCCAAGCTCCATAACAACCATACCTGACCAACCAGGGTCAAAAATAGAAGCAGTGGAGTGCACCACTATCCCCAATCTACCGAGACTTGATCGCCCCTCAAGTCTGCCTACCAAGTCATCGGGTAATGTCACCTTTTCCATAGTGGTTGCCAGCACAAAATCACCGGGCTGTAAAATAAATGGTTCACCATTTTTAAGTTTTACTTCTGCCATCATGTCTGTCGCGAGTTTCGGGTTGTTGGGGTCTATATAGGCAAATTTGCTGTGGTTAAAAATACGGAATTGTTTTCCCAAGCGAAGATCGACAGAACATGAGCCCATCTGTGTCTTGGGGTCAATAACAGGGGTGATAACAATTCTGCCACTTGCTAGTGCTTTCTTAATATCTCGGTCAGACAAAATCATGGAGGAAGTATACTGAATTATTATTATCTAGACAAGCAACCATAATAATTGACACTTAACACCTACCGTTGTTAAACTAACAGTAGGTGATAAAAATGACAGATTATAGAGAAGACCCCAAGCCACAATACGAAAAAAGGACACCTACCCAAATTCGCCTTAAACCCGTTAAGGTAACTAAGAAAATTATTTCCGATTTAGTTGAAATAGTTAAAGAAAATAAAGAGCTACTTCGAAAAGCTGAAACGAAATATCAGCTTTGACTTCATGAAAGTATATTTC
>DJCU01000003.1:5238-5440 GCA_002430725.1 Candidatus Gottesmanbacteria bacterium UBA5942 | reverse complement strand
TTCATAAGGGGATATCCTTGAGCTGATAATGCTGTATCAACATTGCGATAACTACTGGTGTATCAAGTCCACCTGACATAAGGGCAATGACTGATTCCCCGGGCTTTGGCATACGAAAAACATAGCCACGTTTTTTGATTAATATCTGTTCAATTTTTCGAATGACTTGCGAGTCATTTATAAAATTACTATTAATTTTTTT
>DJCU01000003.1:0-5060 GCA_002430725.1 Candidatus Gottesmanbacteria bacterium UBA5942 | reverse complement strand
CTATTAATTTTTTTCTGAATACTGCTTAGGTTTTCTTTAGGAAGCACAGGTGATTTCATAATGATGATGTTGGTTGTTTATGTAATTTTTCAAAAAGATGTTCGTATTCAATAGCCGCGTCATCCCAGGTTCGCCTATACGACATACAATTATGTACGATCTTGTTCCAGACGCTAGGCTTCTCATAGAGATCAAGGGCGCGTCTCATGGTAGTAATGAGAGTCGATGGTGAGTTGTGATTATAGAGAAAACCATTTCCTTGGGTTGTTTTGGGATTGTAATTGGAAATAATATCTTTGAGCCCACCTGTTCTTCTTGCGATGGGAACGGAGCCATACCGTAGTGTTTCAAGAGCGACAATGCCCCCTGGCTCGAAGTTGCTTGGAATGAGGGTAATATCTGCTCCAGAAAATATTTGATTTGGTAAGTGTATATCATGCTTGAGTTTTACGTTTGATTGTTGAGGAAATAATTTTGTAAATTTCCAGAACAATTCGCAATAGTGGTCCTCTCCGTCACCGACTGCAACGAGTTGCGCTTGTGGGTCTGTAGAGAGTATTACTTTCATCGCAGCGAGTAAAACTTCTAATCCTTTTTGGGATGTCATGCGACCAACATAGCAAAATATCGGTGCGTTCCCTGTGTCCGGTAACGCAAACACGCTACGAAGAAAACGCTTGTTTAAAAACCGTTTTTCCGCAAAGTTATTCAGCGAGTAGTGATCATGAACCTTAGGGTGTGTTGCGGGGTTTATGCGATTGTAGTCGAGACCGTTTAGTATGCCATGAAGTTTGTGTCTTACTTTTGGCATAAAATTTACTAGGTTATATGAATATTCAGGAAGAAATATTTCGTTTGCATGTGTTGGGCTGACCGTGTTGATAAGTTCTGAAAACATCATCCCTCTGGTGAGAGAGTTTTGTTCTTTGAGTGACAACGAATTTAAGCGCGCAAGCGCAGTTTTTCCTTCGTCAACATCTGTTCCTTTCATATACTGAAACTTATTCTCATTTTGATATTTGAAATTGTGAACAGTGAAAAGAATGGGTATGTCTGCAAGATGAGCATATTTTTTTTGACGTTTTAACATATCAACAAAATAACCTGTGTGCCAGTCGTGGCAGTGAATAATATCCGGTCTTTTTTTCGTTTTGGCATACTCCATTAGAAGCCAATCTGCACACGCTTGCGAAAATAAGTAAAACCTCTGGTAGTCGTCCGCGTAACCGTAAATAGACGACCGTTTACTAAAAAAATCTGGGTAGTCGACAAAATACATGTGAGGCTCATTCTTTTTTTGTTTGTAAGAAACGACACAGATGTGAGAGTCAAGGTGGTTGCCTGTTTGTTTGGTGTCTATTCGGGCCGTATTGTAGACAAGGGATTTTTTATTTTGGGCAATGTAAGCAGAAACATTAAGGTGAAATGGAGTCATAATGCGAACGTCGTGACCCCGTTTTAGTAGTGCAAGAGATAAGTATCGCACTCCTCGTGCCAGACCACCCGCGTAGCTAAAAGGAGCAACTTCTGCAACTAATTCAAGAATATACATAGTTGTACTGTCTTTAGGATTTATTATGTGAAATTTTCATTTTATAGTCTTGATCAAACATGTCGGGAAGCATAGGAAGTGAAATGCCTTGCCTTGATTCATGCCAGTCTATTTTTGGATATGTATAGCGCGGAACGCGAAAAGCAGTTATCTTATCAATATCACTCGTGTCCATAGTAAATGATGTAGCGTCAATATTTTCATCTATATGAGATATCGTTGCTGATTTAATGATGGGTAAAAACCCCTGACTGATCTGCCAGTTTATGAGAATTTGATTCTGTGTTTTTCTATATTTTTTTGCAAGCTCTACTAATATTGGCCAGTTTCTTTGTGCTGTTCTATTTCTCCGTAAAGGTTGATAGCTTATTGTTCGTATGTTGTGTTGGTTGCTCCACAAAATGCTTTTTTGTACGCTTTTTGGTCTGATTTCGAAATTGTAGCAGGTTTCTTGAAAACGTAGGATATCTGGTATCAGAGTGTAAAATTTTTTGAGCCCTGTTATGTTAGTGTTAATTATTCCTGCGTATCGGATAGATTTGTTCGCCACGAGACTGGTTATGAGGTCTCGTGTTTTAGTGAAGCCTAATTTGATGATAAGAGGAAGTGTGAACTGAAGGTTATCTATATACGTGGATTGATATAGAGAGAAAAAACGCTCCGTTTTTTTGACGACATCTTCTGTGGTGTCAGTATCCCAATGGTAGATAGATAGCGTGATAAAGAGCTGATCACGTTTTTTATGTGACAAAGAAATTGCATTTGCCAGTAGTTTTGATGCTTCTCCACCCGCATAGGAAAATACAGTTTCGGCATAATTAATTCCGCTATTTAATGCGTGTGTCATGGCATTAATTTGTGACACATTGTCGTTGGAAGGGAGCGAAGTAAAATAACCCCCTATTCCCCATGTGCCAATTCCAATGTTCGAAATATTGTGAAGCTCGATCATGATTTAGCCATCAAAGAAAAACCGCTTTCGGCATGATGCAATGCATCGCGAGCATATTGCCATGAGGGTGATCGAGTGCGTTGGTGAAATTTCCAGAAAAGCGCTCCCGAATCCTGAGCTTTGAGCAGGCTCTCCCTTGCTTTGCTAAGTTGGGCGCGAGCCTTTTTGTTGTTATTATTGCCCAACGATAACTCCAGTGTGCGTATAGTTGTTTCCGCTCTATTGAGATAGAGTAAGTATGCTTGGTCATCCATTGTTTGTGTCCATGCAGCCATATCATATTGGAAAGTGCTTGCTGGAAAATATTTATGTTGCAGCTGTGGTTTCTTTTGAAGATATTTTGAAGGTGTAGAAAATGTGATTGTACTTGTTTTTTGTAACGCAGTTAAGATACGTTGATATCCCCTAGCTGTTTGAGTGTTAATACGTTCGCCATCTTCAGCGAGTATCAATATTCCGTTTTTGGTTGTTTTTTGGGCGACTTCATCCGCAAATTGCTCCGCAAGATGTTCTTGATAAATAATTCCTTTGTTATGGTCAGAAAGCGTAAGTGAGAGATCTCTATTACGCACAAGTATTATTATTTTTTTGTCCGAAAGTAGCATTTCATAAGGAGTAGACACTTCATCATCAAATGTTATGCTCTCAATTTGAGGTGATAATACTGTATGACCCCCCACTCGTATTTCTTGCCATTCTGGAAGCGCATTTGCTTGTGTAAGACTTGTAGAGTCTACAATGACCCATTGAAATTTTTGTTCGTTAAGTAATGGCACTAGCCAGGGGGCCCAGCCCAAATCGGTGGGCCAGAAGCCCGATAGTTGTGCACGGGAAAATATTCTTTTCTTTAATTGTTTATCTTTTTTGATGTGTGCTACAGCATCTGATTCTGAAAGCAAAGGAAGCATTGGGTGATAGTAGCCCGTTCCGGTAAGTTCGAGCAGATTGTTTTGAACAAGCTCATTAATATCATTAATTATTTTTGGATCAAGAGAAGCAAATCGTTCGAGAAGCGCCCCGGTGATATTAAGAGTGAGGGGAATCGCGAGCGATTTATGAGTTTGTATGATAATTCGATAGGATTCATGGATTTGGCGAAGCACTTCGTCATTAGGAATGAAAAGCGGTTGGTGAATATGCCAAACCATGCATATTGTATTGTTTTGCGAGCGTATCATGTTGTGTGTTGTTGATATATAGACGTGTACATTTTTTCAAGTTTTTTTACGATGCGTTGCCAATCATAGAGTGTTGCTGTGGTTCTCGCAAGCTTTCTCATTCTTCTGAGAGAGCGTTCATTTCGCAAGCATTTTATTATTTCTGCAGTCATTGTTTTGGTATCTGCGGGTGGCACTAATATACCGTCTTTTTGGTGATGAATGATTTCTTTTATGCCTCCTTGGCTGAATGATATAACGGGTAATCCACACGCCATAGATTCAATCACAACTAAGCCGAACGGTTCATATATTGAAGTATTAATAAATAAGTCCGCTTTTTGAAAAAGGCGGGAGAGGGCTGTTTTTTCCATAAATCCAAGAAATGTTACGTTTTTGTTAATTCCCAATCTTTTTACCTCTTTTTGCAGTTGAGAAAGCATTGGCCCTGTTCCTGCAACGTCAAGACTGATGGGGAATCCTTGATCGGTTAGTTGTTTTACCACATCCAACAAGTAGGTCATCCCCTTTTGTTCGGTCAGCCTTGCGGCAGAGACTAAATGGTAGATATTTGAAGGTTTCTGCTTGCTAGAGATGGGATGAAATATGTCGGTATAAACTCCGTTCGAGATTACCTCTATTGATGAGGGGGGAATATTGTATTCATGAACAAGTGTATCCGCTACGTTATTGCTTGGTGCAACGACAGCATCCGCCGCTCTTAATGCGAGCGATTCTAGTTGCATTTTACGCTTAATTTCTATTGAGTGACCAGTGTATGTAAAGCCTGCTCGTGTCGGTAGATGTGAGGTGAAAATTAATGGTGTGTTTGTTGAGTACTTAAGCGCAGCGCCCCACAGAGCCCCATACCAATCGTGTGCGTGTATAACATCGTAGTGTTTTTTTGTAAATTCGGTAAGATTAAAATCATCAATTATCTTTTCTTTATTCACCAGCTTATTTATGAGTTTTTCAAATTGTTTTGGAGAAAAATTAATGCGCGTTATTTTTGTGCTCCCCCCTGTCTTTTTTACTTTGTTATAGGAGGAAATGTCTCCCTGAAGAACAAGCACATCAACTGTGTGACCATTTTTTTCCAATTGAAAAGTAACATCGCTTACATATGTTCCAAGCCCCCCGAGTATGTATGGTGGAAATTCTCCGGTAATAAATAAAATATTCATATATAGTGCGGCAAAGTTATTGTGACACGGGCGCTATGTTTTTTTTGAGATCAGCTAAAAATTGCTCTATCACTTTTTTGGTAACATGCGGGAGAAAAAAACATTTATATATTTTAACTTTTGTCGGTAAAGTAGCGTGAAACTGGATTGAAAATTTGCGTGCGTAGAGCCAATATTTTTCTTCAATATTTTTTGTCAGCGCCCCGTTTTTTAAA
>DJCU01000019.1 GCA_002430725.1 Candidatus Gottesmanbacteria bacterium UBA5942 | reverse complement strand
AATTCAAATAAATAATAATAGTAAAAAGTATGAAATTCATCATTAAAAACCAACTTTGGTTGAAAAAATTATTAAAGGAAAAAATGAGGTATTTTGGGCGCTTCAAGACGTTAACCTTACAATTATGCAGGGTGAACGCATAGGAGTCATAGGACCAAATGGCTCAGGAAAAACAACACTTCTTAAAATTATTGCGGGCATCGCCACCCCAACACAAGGTACTATATCTACGCATGGAAGAGTTGTATCACTGATAGACCTCGAGGCGGGATTTCACCCTGATCTGACTGGGGAACAAAATATTTACCTCAATGGATTATTGTTGCAGATGAGTCGTAAAGATATACAAAAAATGCTACCCGAGATAATACATTTTGCAGATATCGGAAGGTTTATAGATACCCCAATGTATACCTATTCAGATGGCATGAAGCTTCGTCTCGGATTTTCTGTCGCAGTGCACACTAAACCGGATATTCTTATTATGGACGAAAATTTTGCAGTTGGTGATGAAACATTTCGTAAAAAAGCTATGGAAAAAATATTTGAATTACAAAAACAAAAAATAACAATTATTATGGCAAGTCATTGGATAGACTTTCTTAAACAAAATTGCACGAGAATAATTAAGATAGAAAAGGGAATAGTAATGCCTTCGAAATAGTGGTTATAAAATAACAAATTTTTTACCTCATAATCATTGTGAGTGGCGTTATAGCGTGCTATAATTACATCCTTAAAGGATGACAATTATCGGAAAATCAACACGACACACAAACACTTTTATGTCTTTTATGGACAAGATAAAGTGGTTTGGATTACGAAAACTTTATTGGATAACACGAGCGGCATTGTGGACTCTTTACGAGAAGGTTATAGATCGAAATTTGTTTATCACCTCGCATCATCAATCACTTATTAAACGACCAATTAGCAGAACTCTTGTACACACATATAACGGTGATGAAGGACAAAACGTTAACTTCACACAATATTTTCTTGGGTTCGGACTCATACATTATGCAATAACTCGGAACATCAAACCAACCCGCATTCTTTGTGTCGGTTCACGCAGAGGATTTATACCTGCGATTTTAGCACTTTCATGTAAAGATAACGGAAAAGGGCATGTTGATTTTGTTGATGCTGGCTACGATGAAGCTGACCCATCAAAAAATTGGAGTGGTATAGGTTTTTGGAAAAAAAATAATCCAGCTAATCATTTTGCCAAGCTTAACGTCACAAGCTACATTACCACTCACGTTATGACGACAAAACAATTTGCGCGCATGCACCCTAAACGAACGTATCAATATGTTTATATCGATGGAGATCATTCATTTGAAGGGGTTACGCTCGATTATAAGCTATTTTGGCCGAAACTCAAAACTGGCGGGTTTATGGTATTTCATGACATTGTTGCCAAAGGCTACCTCGACAAAGGATTGTTTGGAGTCTGGAAGTTATGGCGAAATCTCAACTCAAAACACACAATCCAATTTTCATTTCCTAAAACATCAGGTCTAGGAATAATCCAAAAGTAACAATAATATTATGACATCTATACTTCGGAAAATTCGCAATGTGTGGTTATTTCCAAAATGGCTTTATGCGCAAAACTCAACTATGTTTTTTGAGAAAAAAATTCGATTTGCCAAAATCCTTGCACGCCTTTATGGCGCAAATAATGAACTAAAGCAACGTGCGCTCCATAACAATCTTGGAGCTTTGTATACTAAGCCACATCCCTTCGCAAGCTTCGCATATGCGTCATTTATCAACCAAAATCCCAATCACTTAGGACATTGGTCTGACGTGAGACCTCAGGAGGCAACCCTTAATTTTGAATATGAATCTGTTCATGCCATGATTGAGCTTTATCATGGCAGCCATACCAATCTAACCGGCTATATTACATCAGGGGGGACTGAAGGAAATATTTATATGACGTGGCTTGGAAAAGCATACCTCCAAAACACTAACCAAAAAGACAATTTTTCTATGCTTATCACTAGCCTGACGCACTACTCGTTACATAAAGCAGCGCGTATATGTGGGATACCGTATGCCACGGTAGGTCTTAATAAAAAAACTTGGGCCATGGACATAGACAGCTATAAAAAAACAGTGGGGCGACTCTATCTAGCTGGAACAAAAAAAATACTTGTTCCCATGACTCTCGGGTACACCGCTACTGGTACATGCGATGATATACATGAGATATCTCGTATTACTACTATGTTACAAAAAGAAATGCGTGGACTCAAGATATTTCTTTGGATCGATGCCGCCATGCATGGATTAGTCGCGCCATTTACAAGTGATTTCCGCCCCTTCGACAAAAATATACAGGGCATAATCGTGGATTTTCATAAATTTGGCCAAACACCGTACCCAACAGGCATGATTCTTTATCGAAAAAATCTTAAAAAACTCATTGAGCGCCCTATAGACTATCTCCAAGAAAAAGACGCCACGCTGCTCGGCTCTCGCCCCGGTTCATCAGCGGTCGCAATTTGGTCCATGATCAGATTTCTGGGAAAAAATGGATATAAAATGATTGTGAAAAAACAATTATTAAACAAGCAGTTTCTAATAAAACAGATTCAAACAATGCTACCCGATACTCAAATTATTACTCATCCAAATAGTCTCAGTTGCGGCCTTATTTTTCACTCTTTAAAAAACGGGGCGCTGCCAAAAAATATTGAAGAAAAATATTGGCTCTACGCACGCAAATTTTCAATCCAGTTTCACGCTACTTTACCGACAAAAGTTAAAATATATAAATGTTTTTTTCTCCCGCATGTTACCAAAAAAGTGATAGAG
>DJCU01000012.1:9159-33931 GCA_002430725.1 Candidatus Gottesmanbacteria bacterium UBA5942 | reverse complement strand
CACAATCGTGGTACACACCCAAGCAGTCTTTTTTAATAATTTTTAAAAAACTTGACATTATTGACCTATAGTGATATAATACTTTTTCTTATGGCACACTCACGCGAAAGAAAACCACTTGAAATTATAAAGGGATTGCCCCAGGCTATTCGGCAGGCAAGAGATTTATTCTTCACTAAACCCGTTGTTGTTACGCGAGATGGTCAGGAGGTGGGGACTGATGAGTCTGCATTTGCTGTTCCTAAAGGCATCGATCCAACGACTAAAGAAGGACAATTAGCGTTGCGTAGGTTGGGACGTGCGAGAGCAAATCGCAGGGGGGTCGTTCGTGTAGAAGGTGCGCATATAGAACCGGGACGTTTACCTGTTCTACTTGCAGCAAGCGACGAAAGCAGTAATGCAGATGGCGAAAAAAGCAGGCCAAATAGGGAAGCGCCACAAGTCACAAAAGAGGGAGTTCCTGTGGCAGTAGAAAGAATGATTACCCGAAGCCGTAATTTAGGAAAAGCGATTGAAGGAAAAACAGCATATGCTCGGAGAGGTGTGCAGAAACGGACAGAGGATGCACTCATGAGTCATCAATTAGACCAGATGTTTCAAAACGGTGTTGAGACAGGTGATGATGTTTTTAAATAAACACTTCTAAAGCCCCTCTTTTTTTGTATGCGATCATAGGATGCTATAATGCCCTATGCGTATGGCAGAATTTTCACCCGAACACTCAAAGATACTACCCCCAAAGCCACAACTCAAAGATATTTCCCATAAAGAGCTTACTAAGCCCGCGGAAACTGCGGTATCAATACGCCCAACGATCGCGATGGAAAAACATTCTCCTGAGGCCATTAAAGCCAAAAAAATTGCAAAAAAACCACTCCCTGCGCTGTGGGGAAACAGAGCAGAGTTTTTGCCGGCAACAACCGCATTTTTCAAAAACTGCGGCATAGAGCCTGAACGAGTTAATCCTGTGCCGATGGGCGAGGGGCTTACCAATGTGGTATTTGCCTATCAGGCGCCGGATGGGTCACAGAAGGTCGTCAAAATAGCACGCGAAATGCGCAAAGGGTTTATGAGTGCAGGATACGAGCATGATGCAGACAATATCGCGCTCGTACGGAAGTATTTTGGCGGCTACGCTGTTTCTACTGAAATACGCAAAGACCCGTATTCATCGAAGTATCTTATTTTGCAGGATAAGATAGCGGGAAAACCCGTCACCAATAAACTCGAAAACCAATCGATCCGCGCGCAACTTACCGATTTGGCGCGTCTCAATCGCGAGATGATGCGGCAAACCGGTCATTCATTGGACTTTATTGGTGTTCCTGGTTTTCTTACGTGGCTACGACATCAGTTCCGTCAGATTATTACCCGGAAAAGCGAATTTCAGCTTTCAAATATTCATGTTGACCAGGAAGGGAAACTCAAGATTATTGACGAAGGATTGTTGCGATTTAAAAATGTACCCTTCAAACAGTGGGTGGTTGCCAATATTGGCTTTCTCACCAACCGGCTTATCATGCGATTGTATTTTGGAGTAGATCTACAACCATAAACTGAAATTTGATACAATCCCATCCATGGAAAAAAAGGTGAGTAACAATACCGCCCGCAAGGCATGGAATTTTTTGCGAAGAAGCGGACACCCGCTTTTTGGTCAGGCAAAAGATGGGAGAAGCGGCACCGTGCGATTTCGAGGTGGAGAAGTCCAGTTTGAGTCAGAGCGCTTTTCTGTACGTGAACTTCCTGCTCATGTTCGTGAGATACTCCGCAATTCGCGTGAGCGGTTTTTGCGGTACTGGGGTTAAAAAACGATATCGTCAGTAGGACGTTGGGATTTTCTTCGTGTTTGTTTTTCGCGCTGCTTGATTGCCGCTTGTTCTTCTTGTTCGGCAAGTCGTACATACTCTTTTCCTAAATTTGTTTGAAATCCACCATACGATAGTTTGCGGGCTGCGGTCATAATGCCCTGCGGTTTGAGGTGTATAGACCCTCGTGTATGCCGATCATGCCGGGCAGTTTGCAGGCTTCTCCTCTCGTGTTCACGAGGCACTCGTTCAGCGACCTCTGTGTGAGTTAAGGCGTGCTGCGGTCGCTCATGTCTTCTGGCGCGAAATGGGAGAGCGCTGGTTTCTTGGGTGCGTTCGCTTCGAGTTACTAATATTTCTCCCCTTCGTGGCTGTATTGCTTTTTTGAGAAGTGTATCTGCGATGTTTCGACCAAATGTTCGTCCCAAGCTTAAGACATCTGTCCACACTTCGTCATGGGTTTGGTCTTCTATACCAACCTCATCACCATGTTCATCAAACGTGCGCTGATCGATCGAATGATCAGGCCGCAGATACTTTCGTTCCGGTGTGCGCTGTGTCAATCCCATGCCTGTATTATACCAAGCATTGTCATTTCAGCCGATATCACGCGATATGATAGAATTGCCAAATAGTCATCTCGAAGGAGTAATTACGATGTTTGATTGGATATTTAGCTTACTTTCCCACGATTTAGGCATAGATTTAGGAACTGCAAATACGCTCGTGTATGTCAAAGACAAAGGTATTATGATCCGCGAGCCTTCGGTTGTTGCCCGGCACAAAAAAACAAAACGGGTGATTGCCATAGGTCGCGAAGCCAAGCACATGTTGGGGCGAACCCCCGAAACCATCGAAGCATTGCGACCGCTCAAAGATGGGGTGATTGCTGACTTTGACGCGACAGCCGCGATGCTTACTCACTATATTCGTCTCGTACACATGCAACCCAAGCGACCTGGCTTTCCCAGTATTCCGAAACCCAAAGTGGTAGTGGGTATTCCTTCCGGTGTGACGGAGGTAGAAAGGCGTGCGGCAGCCGAAGCTGCTATTATGGCGGGAGCGCGTGAGGCATATCTTATCGAGGAGCCGATGGCGGCTGCAATTGGAGCAGGGCTTCCTATTCAAGACAGTCGAGGGAGTTTTATTTGTGATATTGGCGGGGGTACTACCGAAATTGCGGTACTTTCGTTGGGTGGCATTGTCGTCAACCGTAGTATACGGACAGCGGGAGATGAGATGGACGAGGCGATTGTTTCATTTGTTCGCTTAAAACATTCGTTATTTATCGGAGAGCCAACCGCAGAAGATGTAAAAATTGCCGTAGGAAGTGCATATCCTACGGATAAAACTGACCGGCAAACGGTCGTCCGGGGGCGCGATATTGAAACCGGATTACCTCGAAGTGTGCGACTTTCCGAAACTGAAGTGCGGGAGGCAGTGTCTCCAGTTGTACACGAGATCGTTGAGGCAATCGCAGAGACAATTGAAGAAACTCCTCCAGAGTTGGTCGGAGATATCATGGAACATGGTATTGTGCTTGCGGGTGGTGGTAGTAAGTTGCGGGGCATTGATAAGTTGATTGCCACTGAACTTAAGATGCCTATCTGGATTACTGATGACCCGCAAACCGCTGTGGTTCGAGGATGCGGTAAGTTGCTCGATGATGAAGCGTTGCTTGCAAAGGTGAAAATCGCTGCGCGCAAGGTATAATAAGACATAATGCGATTTGCTTCTTTCATTTCTTCGTTTACCGAGCCCATGATACTTATTTCGTTGGTGATGCTATTGGGCGGGTGGCACGCTGGGTTACGAGGATTAGGGTGGCTGTATTATGTGGTGTACCTGTTGATTGTTTCCATAGTGTTGTGGATTGCGCGCATATATGCTGTCAAAATTCTTCGTACCAATTGGGATATATCTGATAGAGCCAAAAGAGTGCAATCGCTCATTCCGCTTATAGGAATATGTATAGGTTTTTTGCTGGGATTGTTGCTTTGGGACAATCAGGGGCTTATTCGTTTTGGAAGCATGCTGCTTTTATGGCTCGTAGGATTTTCTTTGATTACACTTAAGACCAAAATATCCGGTCACATGGCAGTGCTGACGTTTTCTGTAGGCTTGTTACTTTATTGGTACGGATTAGTTGCCTTGCCACTTATGGCGTTGTTACCAATGGTTGGCTGGTCTCGATTGGTGCTCAAACGTCACACCATGATCGAGGTAATTGGTGGTACGTTATACTCAACGATTTTTCTTTTTCTTCTTTCTCTGGTTGTAAATACATTCATTGTGTAACGTATGGTGAAACTAGGAAGCGCATTTTCAGACAATCTCGTCTCGTCTGGTAAGCTTCGTTCGAAGCAAAAATCAGATGATCCGCCATGGTGGGCGGGTGCGGGACGGGCGCTTATATTTGCGAGTATTCTTTGTGTTGGATTTTTTATTTTGTTGTGGCGATTATTTGATCTTACCGTCATAAACGGTCGGGAATACCGATTACTGTCCGACACGAACCGTACGAGAGATTTGGTACGTCACGCTCCTCGGGGTTTATTGCTTGACCGTACGGGGAAGCCACTCGTGAGTAATACGCCACAGTATCGGCTTATAAAACCATGTGAAGGAGGGGATGCGGCAGAGTGTGTTTCCTATCTTTCACAGGAAGAAGGAGATCGTTTAATCCGACTTGGAAGTCTTCCGGGTGGAGAATATATTGAGGTTGATTATGAGCGGAGATATCTTTATGGTGACGCACTCGCGCATACGGTGGGTTATACTGGCGAATTATCCCGTGAAGAATTAGACAGTGAATTTTACAAAACTCGTAATTACCGATTAGGAGATCGCGTTGGCCGGATGGGCGCGGAAGCAGTGTACAACGAACGACTACGTGGTCGTGATGGCAAGGAGTTGGTAGAGATAGACTCAAGCGGAAAAATTCTTCGGACACTTGGTCATCAGGAGGAGCTTGCTGGCGAAGATATCACTCTATCTCTTGATGCCAGCGTTTCTCGCGTTGCGGCACAAGCATTTCCTCCCGGCAAAAAAGGGGCAATCATCGTGGCGAAACCTGCAAGCGGTGAAATACTCGCGATGTATTCGAGTCCTGGATTTTCACCGGATGCTTTTTCGGTCGGTATGTCGCAGGCGGAGTACGATAGTCTCACGAACAATCCAGATCTCCCCATGTTTAATCGTGCTATCGGAGGTGTGTATCCGCCCGGTTCTACGTTTAAAATCGTTACGTCTCTTGCTGGTTTAGAAGAAGGTGCTTTCACAAAATCGACTATTGTCGAGGATACCGGAGTGATTACCATCGGGCCATTTAGTTTTCCTAATTGGTATTTTTTGCAGTATGGCAAGACTGACGATGCGGTGGATGTCGTCAAGGCACTCAAGCGGAGTAATGATATATTTTTTTATAAAGCTGGCGAGTGGATTGGTATTACAAAGCTTGCAGAATGGGCGAGGAAAGTCGGTATTGGAAAGCCACTTGGCATAGAGCTTTCTGGAGAGGCCGGTGGATTGATGCCAGACCCTGCATGGAAAAAAACGCGGTTTAATACAGAGGCTGATAAAGCTGCGCGAAACGATGAATGGTACTTGGGGGATACGTATCATGTATCCATTGGTCAGGGGTATTTGTTGACAACGCCACTTGCTGTGAATACATGGACAAATGTCATTGCCAATGGCGGGAAGCTATGTACGCCAACAATACAAAAATTAAATTCCCTGCGGGCGGAACGGGAGAATTGTAAGGATTTGGGAATAAAAAAAGAAAATATCCAAGTCATTATTCGTGGTATGGAAGAAGCCTGTGCCGCGGGAGGGACTGGTTGGCCACTTTTTAATTTTGCAGTGAGCAAAGCGAGTGGGGTTACGGACATTACGCCTGTTGCCTCACCGTCTGCTGTACCAAAAATATCAGTTCCGGTAGGGTGTAAGACGGGTACTGCAGAGTTTGGAGATCCAAATGATCACACGCACGCTTGGTTTACTGCATTTGCTCCTCTTCCTGAAGATGCAATCCCTGATGATATCAAGGCTACGGAAAATTATATTGATGGCACACCAGAGATATCTGTTACCGTGCTTGTAGAAGGGGCTGGTGAAGGAAGTGATGTAGCGGCACCAGTTGCAAAAAAAATTCTGGAAGAATGGTTTAGCCGCTAGTGGAGAAGATCGATATCAACGAGAAGCATCCGGTGATCTGAGCCGAATGTGCGTTTTCCAATTTCTTGATGTACTACACGTGCCTCTTCCGGTATCAAAATATGATCAAACTGCAGGCGTGGGAATTTTGTGAGAAATGTCGATTGATTTTTGAAAATATTGGTGAGACCCAGCTGTGAAATAACCCGTTCAAATTCTTTCCGTTCGTTGAGGAAATACCCCTTGAGTGTAAACCCACGCGTCCATCCCGAGATGACATTGAGAAATGTTGAATCCACAATATTGAAGTCTCCGCAGACAATAGCCGGCACTGTTGGATCGAGCTCATTGGCAAGTGAAACAAGGCTTGCAAGTCTGTCTCCCATACTGATAGCGCATGATAGTCTCGTGCTTGCAACTTGCAGAATATGGTGTTGGTAACGTATGGAAATAATTGAGGCGTTGTGATTTTCTGTAATTCCCCGAATGAATGAATACATGATGCGTGTCATAAGTGATCGATGAGTGGTTGTGTGAAGGGTTGCAATTTTTTGGTTGATCGGCTGGTGCTTGGTCAGGATGCAGGTGTAGCCATTTTTGGTTTCTTTGCGTTTCCCCTTAAAATCCTGAGAGTACACCATGTGATAGCCAAGTTTATTGATCTCTACGAGGCGTGATTGAGGGACTTCTTGAAGACAAAGAATATCGGGGGCTAGTGAAAGTGCATGTGCAACAAGCTTCATAATCCGCTTATTTGCTATTCTCACGTTCCAGGTGATTATTCTCATAGTTGTGGGTAGATTTTTAATTTTAGCAGAAACAGAATGCGTATCGTGAATTTTATTTGTGTTTTTTCCTGATGGCTGGTATTGTAAAATGCCGTTATATGACGAGCAAGCAACATCAGTCATCAAGCAAAAAACGATGTGTCATCATTGGCGCTGGGCCTGCTGGGCTAGGCGCAGGGTGGCGGCTTACAGAGCTGGGACATACTAACTTTGTGATATACGACAGAAATTCGTATGTGGGGGGACTCGCAACTTCGTTTGTCGATGATGCGGGCTTTACGTGGGATATCGGTGGGCACGTATTACATTCGCATTACCCATATTTTGATCAAATGTTTGAGGAAGTGATGGAGGGAGAGTATTTTACGCATCAACGGGAAAGTTGGGTATGGATGTATGACCGGTTTATTCCGTACCCGTTCCAAAACAATATTCATCGACTGCCGACCAAAGCGCTTCGTGAATGCTTGGAGGGATTATATAACGTTGCGAAAGGTAACCCCAAAAAACTCCGCACGTTTGCCGATTGGATTGTCGCCTCGTTTGGTACCGGTATAGCAAAGCATTTTATGCTTCCCTATAACCGTAAAGTGTGGGCGTATCCGCCTGATAAAATGAATTATCAGTGGGTCGGTGACAGGGTAGCCACCATTGATATTTCAAGGATAGAGCAGAACATAAAAACAAAACGAGATGATATATCCTGGGGTCCAAATGCAGTGTTTCATTTTCCAAAAAAGGGCGGCACAGGTGCTATTTGGGAACGAGTCGCAAATAGGTTTCGCTCGCGCATTATGTTAAATCGCGAAGTGATGAGTATTGATTTGAAAAAAAAGAAAATATTTTTATCAGACGGGTCGCATGATACGTATGATGTTCTGTTTACCACTATTCCTCTAGATACATTAGTCAAAAAGCAAAAAGATATCGTACTGCCTTCTGCGTCTAAGCTTCATCATTCGTCCGTTACTATTGTGGGAATTGGGATTGCGGGGAAACCTCCTGAAAATCTTTTGACCAAATGTTGGATGTATTTTCCTGAAAACATAGCGCCATTTTTTAGGGCAACGGTATTTTCTAATTATTCGCGTTTTAACGCGCCAAGTGGTAGCTGGTCGCTTATGACGGAGGTCGCATCTTCGCGGTACGTTCCACTGCCGCAGGGGGATATAGGAGTTTTGGCGCTTGAGGGTGCGAGGAAAACGAAACTCGTGCCGAAGGGTGCTAAGATTGAAAGCCTTTGGACATTCCGTTCGGAATATGGGTATCCTACTCCAACTTTGTTGCGCGACAGATATCTATCGCAGACACTACCCGCATTAGAAGCTCTTGATGTGTATTCTCGTGGACGTTTTGGAGCTTGGAAGTATGAGGTGAGTAATCAAGATCATACCTTTATGCAAGGGGTAGAGTGGGTAAATCATATGTTGCACGAAGAAGAAGAAATAACAGTGCATAACCCCGCTCGAGTGAATGGAATGGTGAAGCGATGAACATACTTGTTATAACCGCGACATATCCTCCAAGTGCCAATGGGGTGGCTGTTTCTACAAAACGAACCGTTTCTGAACTACGGAAACGTGGTCATCGAGTGGTTGTATATGGCCCAAAATTAATAGGGTCACGAGAAACAGATTATGTGTCGACACCTACCATACGTATCGGATCGTTTGGATTGCGCGACTATCCTATTGCTATCCCTCATTCGGTGCGTACGATGGTAGATCGTTTGCCTGCAGTTCGCTGGGATATTATCCATGTGCACCATCCTGTTATTGCTGGTCCATTTGCAATTAAGTTAGGTAAAAAACTTTGTGTTCCTGTTGTCTTTACGTATCACACACAATACGACCAATACATCGAGCATTTTGTTGGATTGCCACAATTTATGAAACGATGGTTGCATAAGTGGATATATCAAGGTGTGTTATTGTCAACTGTACGTTCCTTTGACGGAGTTATCGCGACAACAACTTGGCTTAAAAAAATTCTTGAAAAAAGTATTTCGGGAA
This sequence comes from Candidatus Gottesmanbacteria bacterium UBA5942, assembly GCA_002430725.1. Classification (GTDB taxonomy): domain Bacteria; phylum Patescibacteriota; class Microgenomatia; order UBA10105; family UBA927; genus UBA927. The sequence continues at coordinate 25,165 of DJCU01000012.1, read as the reverse complement.
CTCCTGTATATTATGCTTCGACAGCTGGGCTTACCACGCCTTTTCTCGTTAGTCAGTCAAAGCAACTGCTTCGAAAAAAACTTGGTTTACCGCTGGATGAACCAGTATTCTTGAGCGTTTCTCGGTTATCAAAAGAAAAACGCACCGATATACTGCTTCGTGGTTTTTTGCACTGGGCGCAAAGGCATCATAAAGGAATACTTATTATCATTGGCGATGGTGCAAACAGGCGGCATTTAGAGGCAATAGCTTCTCGGTCACCCCATCATCATCGGGTGAAATTTATGGGGAAAATACCAAACGAAAAACTACAATCTTGGTATAGTAGCGCAGACGTATTTTTGTATAGTTCAATAACGGATACTATTGGTATTAATATTCTTGAGGCAATGTCAGCAGGGTTGCCAGTCGTAGCACCTGACCATATTACGACACGAGAGATTATCGTTTCGGGTAGTAACGGAGTGTTGTATAAAGGAGATGCATCGAAAATGGCAAAAGCTATAGATATGACTATTGCCCGCAGAAACATAATGGCAAAACAAGCGCTCGCGATATCCAAAAAATATCATATCAGCACTACTGTTCGAGAGCTGATGAACATTTATGAGACAGTCATCGGTGAACACAAAAAAAGTATCTAAAGCAGTAAAAATAGCACTCCGTTCTCTTTCTGAGTGCGTTACAAACAACGGGTTTATTGCTGGTTCACATCATTTTGTAGATTTATGGGCAAGAGATAGCTTATTTGCTACATTTGGGGCAAACGCTTCAGGATTAGCTCGCGTGTCTAAAAAAACGATAGAGACGTTTCTTGAGTATCAGCGTACAGACGGTCTTGTGCCGTTTCTTATACGTAGAAGCAGGCTTACTATCGGAAAATACTTTGGCAGGCATACGTATTATAAAGTGCCGCGGGGACAATTTCGCTCGAGTCAGTCAGGCGGTACGGTACCTGATGGGGGGCTGATGACAGTTATCGCTACGCGCATGTATGTTGAACACACAAAAGACATATCGTTTCTCCGCGATAATCATGAACCGCTTACGCGTGCACTCGGTTGGTATCAAAAGAAGTATGGTGACGGTCTTATAAAAGAATGGTTTCAATGTGAGTGGGCGGATGCTGTGCTAAAAATAGGGCGGACGCTTTATACGAATGTATTGTATTGGAAAGCATTGGGAGATATGGCATGGATACTTCATAAGATTGGACATAGTCAGGATTCTCTACAATATCTCAAGCATCATAAAATAATAGGGAGACAAATACATTCCCAGCTTTGGAATGGCGCATACTTTGCTGATTGGAAAAATGTGTGGCGGCATGATTATTTTGCATCGCACGCAAATATGCTGGCTATTATTTTTGGGCTTGCCTCAGTTACTGAAGCAACATCGATACTTTCCCATGCTCAACTGACATGTTTGCGGAATTTTACCTTAGAGACAAATAATCCGAAGTATCCGATTTGGAGGATAGCGCCTATAAACCTCATGACAGGAACTGCAGATTATCATAACAGGGGGTGTCTTTGGTTGCAGCCGGGAATTCTGTATGCGTTGGCGCTCCGCAAGATTAATAAGCGAAATCAAGCGAGGAAGGTGTTGCTGGGCATAGCAGATAAAATTATTGAGTACGATGGGGTTTATGAGGTGTATGAAAAGAATGGCAAACCGGTAAAAAGATTGGTATACCATGCTGAACATCCGTTTGCTTGGTCAGCCGGACTATTTTTGTGGGCAGCCCATCAGATAGTGAGATGATCTGTGTGATATTCTTGAAATTGTGTGAATAAGGATGTTGAGTATTTTGTCGCGTTTTCTTTATTTCCTGGCATCGGGCCAGTTAGGTTTAAACTCCTTTATGATTATTTCGGTTCAGCCAAAGCCGCATGGGAAGCGCCAATATCTGAACTCAAAGCGATTAAACTTGGTGATCGATTGAGTGAACAGCTTGACTCTTTTAGGAAAAAACTCGATATTGCTTCATATTTTTCACAATTAGAAAAACTTCATGTTGTGCCACTTACTATACAAGACGAGAAGTATCCTGCGTTACTCAGGCAAATTCCTGACGCTCCTTTTGTATTGTACGTGTTGGGTAAAAAACGGGAACACCCGTTGCACCTTGATAGGACGATCGCGGTGGTTGGTACTCGGCGCATGAGTTCGTACGGTAAAGAAGTGACCGAGCGATTTGTAACGGAATTGGTGTCACAGAGGTTCACGATTGTCTCGGGGATGGCATACGGCATAGATGCGGCTGCGCATTGGGCAGCGATCAATGCCGGAGGGGGAACGATAGCAGTGTTGGGTTGCGGTATTGACATCATCGCTCCTCCAGGTAATGCTAAGTTGTACCGGACAATTATTGGAGGGGGAGGCGCAGTAGTTTCGGAAATGCCCTTGGGGCATAGACCGCTCAAAGGACTTTTTCCTGCGCGGAACAGAATAATCAGTGGGTTAAGTTTGGCAACGCTCGTTATAGAAGGAGCGGATGATAGCGGGGCACTGATTACCGCGAGAAATGCTGCGGAGCAGGGTCGAGACGTATTTGCTGTCCCAGGGCCAATAACGAGTGCGTTGAGCCGGGCACCTTTGAGGCTTATCAAAGATGGGGCAACATTGGTTGAGTCGGTAGATGATATTTTAGAAACATTGAGAGTGAAAAAAATGACAAGTGGTGCTCTCAAAAAAAGCCTGACGGGAAGCACCAAAGAAGAGCAAATGATACTGGATAGTGTGTCGCAGTCGAGGCAGCATATCGATGATCTTGTGCGCCTCACTGGCTTGACCGCACAGAATGTCGCTGCTATCCTTACCATTCTTGAAATCAAGGGATTGGTGAAGGATTACGGAGAAAAGACATACGGAATTTAGTGCTTAAGATAATTCGCATAAGCTCTGAATTGCGTTCAGAAAGACAAGATATATATGAAATTAATAATCGTTGAATCGCCAACAAAAGCGCGAACACTCACACGATTTTTGGGAAGTGCATATCGCATCGAAGCCTCTATGGGGCATGTTCGGGACTTGCCGAAAAGCTCTCTTGGTGTTGACGTGGATCACGACTTTGCTCCAAGTTATATTATCCCCCGAGATAAAACGAAGCAGGTGAACGAACTCAAAGACGCGGCGAACAAGGCAGATGAAGTGATACTCGCAACTGACCCTGACCGAGAAGGTGAGGCAATTGCTTTTCATATCGCAGAAATTCTCAATGAGATGAATGAAAAGAACGCAAAGAAAAAGCAAAAAGATACAGTTTCTTCTCCAGGGACATATCGTAGGATTGCGTTTCATGAAATTACAGAAAGTGCGATCAAAGAAGCGCTTGAGCATCCGCGCACCCTCGATGTACAGCTCGTAAACGCGCAGCAAGCGAGGCGTGTACTTGATCGCCTTGTGGGGTATACGTTGTCTCCGCTTTTGTGGAAAAAGCTTTCCAAACGATGGCTTTCGGCAGGACGCGTGCAATCGGTAGCAGTGCGGCTTATTGTCGAGCGCGAGCGGGAAATACAAAAATTTGACGCTCATGAATACTGGACAATTGCGGGGCAATTTACCGCAGAAGGAAAAGACGCGCTGACCGCCTCGCTCGTGTCTAAAGACGGGATAAAATACGAAAAAACGCTCGCATTTGATTTGTTCGATGGAAAATACACAACCACCAGTTCAAGTATCGTAAACGAGCAGGGCGCAAAACTAGTGATTGATGATTTACGTGGTGCGACATTTACGGTGAATGCGGTGGATAAAAAGGAAATCAAAAGAAATCCAGGAGCGCCCTATACCACCAGTACACTTCAGCAGGACGCGGCAAGAAAGTTGTACTTTTCATCTAAAAAAACTATGCAGATTGCGCAAAAACTATATGAGGAAGGGTATATTACCTATCATCGTACCGATAGCGTGAACCTGTCCGAAAAGTTTATGAGCGAGGCGCGCGATTATGTAACTCGTTCACTCGGGGCAGAGTTTGTTCCGGCTACACCTCGTAAATTTAAAACGAAATCCAAAGTTGCACAGGAAGCGCATGAAGCTATCCGACCCACTGTTGTTGAGCGAAAGGCAGATGCGATCGAGGAGGGAGACTTTAATCGTGATCATCTACGTTTGTACGACCTTATATGGAAGCGTGCGATAGCAAGTCAGATGGCAGAGGCAATTTTTGACTCGACAACCATAGTCATCCAGAACCAGACGGGGTATCGGTTTGAAACTTCAGGCTCTGTCATAAAATTTGAAGGCTTTCTCAAAGTTATGGGGAGAGACGCGGAAGAGTCTGTTATCCCAGCGGTTTCGGTGGGGCAGGAGCTAGCGCTTCGAGAAGCAACTCCGACACAGCATTTTACGTCTCCGCCACCTCGGTATACAGAAGCGAGCTTAGTAAAAACATTGGAAGAAAAAGGAATTGGGAGACCGAGTACGTATGCTCCGATTATGTCGACTATTGTTGATCGGCAATACGTTGTGAAGGAAGAAAAAAAGCTCATCCCCACAGAGCTGGGCTTTGCAGTCACTGATTTTTTGGTGCAGTATTTCCCAAATATTTTAGATCTACCCTTTACTGCGCATATGGAAGATGATTTGGACGCTATCGCAAACGGTGAAAAACAATGGGTGCCAGTGATCGCTGAGTTTTATAAACCGTTCCAGGAGAGTATAAAAAAAACGTATGATACTGCCGAAAAAGTAAAACTTGCGGAGGAGCAAATAGATGAAAAATGTCCGAGTTGTGGGCACGACCTCGTTATTCGGACAGGGAAGTTTGGCAAGTTTGTGGCATGCACAAATTTCCCTGAGTGTACCTACACCAGACAGTACGGAGAAAAAGTAGATATACCATGCCCCAAGTGTGGTAGCGATATTCTCGTGAAGAAAAGCAAGCGGGGTAAAAAATTTTACGGATGCAGTAATTATCCAACATGCACATTTGCAGCATGGAAAAAGGAAGATATTAAGTAGTATAACTTGATACGAAGCGGTATACTTAGGTGAGCTATGGACGACCGGAAAAAAACTATCGCGGCTCTTACAATTATTGTCGGTGTCATCGTGCTGGTTGTTATTGTCATCGGTGTATTAGTTTCACGGAAAAAAGTTGTCTCACCTGTACCAGATGAAGGGGCGATACGGGTAATATTTATAAGTCCTACTCCCGTTGTCGCTGCGACAGTTACTCCTACACTTGCTCCGACAACCACTGTTCGTCCTACATCTCGACCGCAATCTACCGCGACACCGAAACCGCAATCGACAGCCACCCCCAAGCCTACGGCAACCGGTGGAGCAACTCCCACAATCACAGTAACACCAACCAAAACACCAACACCGTCACCAACTCCTTAAGAGACATGGAAAACCTGCTTGCCCTCGACCGTCAATTATTTTTTGCGATTAATCATTTACCTCATTCGTTTGCAGTCGACTGGCTGGCATTGTTTCTTTCCGGAGTCGGTACTGCGGGTATCGTATGGATCATTATCGGTGTGTTGTTGTTCCTTCGCGAGGAGACGAAACACCATCGATTTTTTATCTCATTTCTTGGCGTGTTAGGTATGAGCTGGGTGTTTGTTGAGCAAATACTTAAATGGGTGGTAGCGCGACCGCGGCCAAGTGTCGATATGGGAGCGTACGTGGTAGACACCGGTGCTATGTGGTATTCATTTCCTTCAAGTCACGCAGCGCTATCGTGGGCATTTGTGGTTGTGTTGTCTCATTATGAACCGAAGTATCGTAGTGTATATATTGTCCTTGCGATACTTATTTCACTTTCCCGTATATATTTGGGTGTGCATTATCCAATTGATGTTTTGGTAGGTGCGATTTTGGGGTTCATTATTGGGAAGATGAGTTTGCTCGTGACTCCTTATTTTATGCCTCCTGTGAAAAAATCTAAAAAAAGTAAACGAAGACGATAGATTTATTTTTCGCGATTGATTTTGTAGATTGCGACACCGCCACGATCGTATACAAGGGTAAAATGCTCCGGATCATTTGATAGCGTTTCTCGGTTTACTGGATCTGCTTCTTGTGGATTTGTGAGTGTTTTCTTGCCAACGTACGCGTACGTTTCCTGCCCCTCATTTTTTAGGATGTCCATATCAAATGGATTGGTATGGTAACGCGTAATTTTCCTGTCTGCGATCGCTGGTATCCATAAGCCTGCGTCCCAATAGTTGTTGCGAATAATATCTGTGGGCGATGTGTTTGTAGCAAGCCACTGCATAGCAGTAATGTCTTCAGGCGTGACGACATACAAATAGCTTTGCTGTGTGTACCCACGAAAAGCGATGCGAAGATGTGGCTCATAGATAAACCAGAGTAATAATGCTACGAGCACATGCAATAGCATGTTGTTTCTGGTGTTATGAATAATAAAGTGTTTGTAGATCGCGTGAATACCAAACTGGAGCGCGTCCGCGATGCTAAGCGCCATGGGGACAAGGAGAATGAGAACTATCCGTTTGGGATATAACAAAAAAGAAAGAGGAAGCCACCAGTTAAGCGCATTTAATATAAGGATACTCATGCCTACCACTGCAACAATGTGAAATAGTATTGATTTCGGACGGATAAACAACAAAACGAAGAGTGAGAGGAGATACGATATGAAAAGTGGCGTACCAAATGTGTGTGTATAAAATTTATAGAGTATAACAAGTGCCGCTATGGGGGTTTCTAATTCTCCTGACCATTTCATAACTTCATCGCGTTGCAGTGAAGCGACAAATGACAATGTTGAAGGCGAAACGTTTCCAAGATGTTGGATAATATGCATAATCCATGGAAGCATCACGATGAGAGAAAGAAGGAGGATATAGCGAAATTCTTTCCATGATTGGGAAAGTCGTACGATTGATGACCAATAGAAAGGAATAAAACATATTAAAAGATAAAATATTGCAGCAGGAAGAATGTAATGAGTAAGCCCCGATGCGTATATAAAAAATAATGCAATTCCTATTGCTATATTGTCTTTCAGGTGAAGCATTGTGGTGATAGCGAAGATAAGAAAAATGAGAGAAAGAATTGTTGGATGAGCGCCCCAAGGAATGAAATCAAGTGGGGTGCTGCTAATCCAGCTTATGATAATCGCTACGATAATGCTGGTATATATCGAAAATGAAAAGCGAAGCAACACAAAGACAGATACCGTAAAAAACCAATAGGTAAACACACTGAGCCATAGCGCATTTGTCGTAATAGGAAACGCGTTTGTTTTCATAAGGCTGGCAATAAGAATAGGAAAGCCAACAGGGTACGTGCCAAATTGCGCAACTGGCACAATAGGCTCGAGTGTTTGTGGAAAACCATTTGTGAGAGCGATAACTTTTGCAACATACGCCTGCATGCTCATGTCTGCCCCCGAGGGCGCTACTTCATGAAACGCAACAATACATGCTGGCACTGCAAGGATGAGAAAAAATATTCCAACAACAGCGTTTTGTTTGCCTGCCTTTATCGTTATTTTTCTTTTTATTAATAGAAAAACAAACAATGATGCTGATATGCCGATAGTAGTATAGAGAGAGAGATGAAGTGGGATAGGAATATATCGTAAAAACCAAAAGCTCGCGATCCAGTAGGCAAGCGAAGCCGCGATAATTACTGGAAGTTTCTCAATGAGAGAAAGCTTTGGAAAAAATTTAGCGTGGGGTATGGCCAGGAGGAGAAGTCCCGGGAAAAGAAAGAAGCTCACCGAAAAAAATATCTCGATCATAATTCGATCGATAGTATGTATAGTATCGCGACAATAATTCTATATATGCCGAATGGAATAAATGTTTGGCGCTCGACAAAACGTATAAATGCTTTTATGACGATAAACGCAGTAATCCATGAAACGATAAAGCCAATCGCTAAAAGCCCTATCTCATGCGGAGTGAATTGATGCGCGCTTTGTACGAGGTCTAGTCCAGTGGCAGCCGCCATAGTAGGAACTGCGAGTAAGAAAGAAAATTCAACCGCGTTTTTACGAGAAAGACCCATCACCATGCCACCAACGATCGAGGCAGCCGATCGTGACACTCCGGGTATCATGGAACATGATTGGGCAACTCCAATAAGCAAGAGTTCTTTGACAGATAGCGATGCGAGTGATTTTTCTTTTTTGAGCGGGTGTGTGCTCCAGTATTTTTCTAGCAGTATGAGCAGTGTTCCCACTCCTATAAGCGCAGTGACGACAATTATGTCATTGTCGAGTAAATATAATTTAATAATTTTATAAAACGCCAGCCCGAGAATACCGGTTGGTATAAAAGCAATCGCTATAGAGCGTATGAGCTTTGGATTTTGAAAAATGCGTTTCATATATAGCGATATGACCGCCATAATTGCACCAAGTTGAATAAAAATATCAAAGCTTTTGGTAAATTCAGTAGGTTCGATGCCTAATACTTTTGACGCTAAGATAAGATGTCCAGTACTCGAAACAGGGAGAAATTCGGTAATGCCCTCAATGATAGAAAGGATGACTGTGTGTATTGGGTTCATATAGCTATGGTATCAATATCTACTGTCGGTTGAAATATCCCGTTTCGATGAGATTTTTGCGGTGTTCTTCGTCTATCCATTCAGGAAAAGGTTGTAGCGTTTGTGGATATATAGGTTGTGCATATAGCACATCATATAGCGTGTTATTTAGTGTTTCTGCAATTTGCGGGTAGTCTGCTGTAACAATTGTTTCTTCGTGTGGGTCAGTGGAGAGGTGATAAAGCTCGGAAGTAGTTCCATCGGTGTTTTCAAGACCAGTAAAAAGTTTCCATTCTTTGTTTTGGATTGTTTTTGTTTCCCACCCGTCTGTCCATTCGGTAATAATATATGGGTTTTTCTTTCCGCTCGTATCACCGTATATGACAGGTCGAAAATTCACTCCTTGTAATGTGTCGGGTATAGATTTTCCGAGGATAGCAAGTATGGTGGGGTACACATCTATGTGTTGAATAAGGTCATGTATGCGTGCAGGTTTCGTGCCGGGAACGTACATAATGAGCGGCACGTTTATTTCAGGGTTATACATTTTAGTACCGTGACCAATAAGCCCACCTTCGCCCAGCAGCTCTCCATGTTCAGCGGTAATAATAATAATCGAGTTTCGCATAAGATTGTTTTTTTTCAGTTGTGACAGTATGTCTTTTATATAAAGATCTGTTCGTCTGATATGATCATCATAGACGTGCCTCATGTATTCGAAGAATTTATTACGATTCTGGTCTGAAAGTGTCGCGCCGATAAGGTGCGAAAGCGTGACATCTCGATCTGATGCAGGAAGTTCCAAAAAAATTCGTTCAGCTTCCTGGAGTGTGGACGCAGCCACGATAGCTTTATGCCACGCTCGATATGTATCGATCGGGATATTTGATCCCGCTGCAAATGTTAAGTGTTCTAACATGGTATCTATTGCGGCCTCACGAACATCTTCCGTAAATTGGATGTCCGGCAATTGGGGAGGAACGTATTCCGGATCGAGTTGAAACTGTGCTGGAGTGCTCATAAGGCGGTTCGGGTAATCGTGCACACCATCGGTATGAATAAAGAGAAGTGTGGATTTGTTGTTTCTGTTAGCTTCTTTTATTGCGTCAATGGCCTTACGCGTCATGGAAATTGCTTGGTTCATATCGTTTGGTACGACAAATCTATTTGCAAATCCCTTTTCTAATCCCTGATAGACACCGACATTTGGTTGATTTGGGCTTACGAATGTCGTATCGTATCCAGCCTGCTGAAGAAGTAGGGGGAGCGTGACAATATTGGGGTTAAGTGTGTTAAGCATGGTCACACCCATTTCGTGGCTGGACGGGTAGAGTGAAGTAAAAAAAGACATGATACTGGGTAGTGTCCATGATGAGGCGGAAAATGCGTTGGTAAAAAGAAGGCTTTTATCAGCAAATGAACAAATGTTTGGAGCGGTATTAAATCGATATCCATAGCATGGAAGTGCATCTGCCCGAAGGTTATCAATCATGATGATGACGACATTACATTCGGGACACAATTGTGTGACACGTGAAGGTATACGAAGAAATGCCACATACGCTGCTAATATCACGATTCCCAATATGAGCAGATTTCGCATGCGAACCATAAGCACTATGGTAGCAGAAAGATGCTGGGACGAAAAAGGCGATGATTTGATATAGTTATATTTTGTATATATAATCGTAGCCTCGTGTTTTTTTGAGGATTACTATGTCAGAAAAAGATAATGAATTAGGCAAAGCAGAAATATATCTTGGGCTTTTTGTCCGGGCTTGGCGTGCTTTGAAACCAATTCAACGTGAAGTAAAAGCTGAGGAGCTTGCTGCTATGGCTACTCGGGATGAAGTGCCACATGGATTTTATGCAGATTTGGCGCGTAAGTTCGGAATTGGTGATGAAGCGGTGCGACAACGGAGACGCGGTGGAGATGCTCGCGTGCGGAGATCATTTCGCACAGGTAAGTGATGTATAATCATTCCATGATAAAGCTAAACGCCAAGGAATTGCGTACGATGGAAGTTGATCCCGCCATTGCCACATCGTTACCGAAAAATCCTATTACCATAGTTTGCGATAATGTCTTGGATACGTACAACGTTGGGTCTATTTTTCGTCTCGCGGATGCAGTCGCTGCCCAAAAGGTTATCCTTTGCGGTGCGACACTTACCCCTCCAAATTCACGCATTAAGAAAGCTTCCATCAATACGACTGGATGGGTAGATTGGGAATATGCCGAAACAGCAGCAGGCGTACTTTCCCGCATGAAACAGGAAAATCCAAAGTTATCCATCGTTGCAGTAGAGCAGGATGAAAGAAGTAAGCCGTTTTATAAAGTAACGTATGAATTTCCGCTTGCTATTGTTGTTGGACATGAAACAACAGGAGTTACCCGAGAGGTGTTGGATATGGCGGACATGATCGTTGAGATGCCCATGTGGGGTATAAACACGTCACTTAACGTGATGGTGTCAGCTGGTATTATTCTTTATGAAATCATGAAGCAGCGCATGCAACAAACCGAATAGGGACGAGCGTTGTCTATATGTATTATAGTAAGAATACTTTCGTACATATAACATGAGACGCCCGCATTCTTTTTTATTTTTCATTATCGTTGGTATAGAGTGTATTGCGCTGATTGTTATCGGGAGATTTTTGTTATTCCGGTATCTGTCGTATCAGAAGACTGAACCCATACCGATACGAAGAGATCAAATAACGATACCCGCTGGCAATATCCTCAAACATTTTTATACCTATAAACCAAATCAATCCCTCCTCTATACCGCTTCCTTTATGAAGGGAGTTGTTTCTAACAAAACAAATGCAGATGGCTTGGTTGATCGTTTTGATTACATTGTGCCGAAGCCCGAGGGCGTATTTAGAATTATTGCGGTAGGAGATTCGTTTACGCAGGGTATATTTGTAAAAACAGAAGATAGTTTCCCTGAACTCGCAGAGGAGTTGCTTTCGCAAACTTCTGGATTGACGCCACATCGTATAGAGGTGCTTAATCTTGGTGTCGGAGGATATGACATAGAATATGCTGCAGAGAGACTAAGACTTATTGGCATGAAGTATGACCCTGATTTAGTGGTGTGGGTACAAAAATTCGATGACTATTATCTTATAAACGAGCAGATGCTCGGAGCAAGAGGGTCGCTTGCTGATGAGCTGCTCAGTGCTGGTATCCCAAATGTATCAGAGGAGCTAGAAAAATATTTGACCCTTCCATATCGTTTGAGAGAGGAATCAGTGAAGCAGCGTGCTATAAAAAGTGCTTTCGATTATCAAAAATCACGATTTATGGCAGTGAGAGAATTCTATCGCGGACCGATTTTGATTATCACATTGGATGATAATGATCCGTTATTAAGCGATATGATCGTTTCTTTACAATCATTAGATAGGAGTGTGTATTCTTTTCAAATACAAGACGAAATTGCTCGATTACCAGACGCACACCCAAATGAAGATGGACATAAGGTAATTGCAAATGCTGTTGTTTCTTGGGTTACACAGTACCTTATGTCACCAAAAAAATAACTGAATAACAAGCTACAATATCTCTATGAGGCGTTTTATTATTGCATTGAGTATCGTGTGTATTGCTTTATTTGCTCTGCTTTCGAAATTTGAGGATAGGGGATTTTTTCGTTCATTGGATTTTGATGTGACGGTAAAATTACAGGAGCGTATCGACAAATCCACTCGTCTCCGTACCGCAGCGCTCATTGGTAATGTGATGGAAGGTGCGACATTTTTTGCCAGTCCAGAGTTTACGGTAGTAAGCACGCTGTTTCTTACTGCAGTGTTTGCCTACGATCGCAAGAAGAGGCAATGGAAATTAGCAGCAATGACTATACCGATTGCATTGGTACTTATAGTCGCACTGGAAATCTACGGGAAATCGGTCGTGCATCACCCTGCGCCTCCATTTTCTATGATTAAGCATCCGACTACAATATTTCCGGCTGATTATATTAACGAACAATTTTCGTATCCATCAGGACATGCAGCTCGAGCAATTTTTCTAAGTATCGTATGTTTGTCCCCGTTTCTTACCCGACTCATAAGATTTAGACCGAAAAAACGAGATATTTTAGTAGTTTTTGGCGCTATTTTTTATGTGTCTATTGTCAGTATTAGTCGTATATATTTGGGGCATCACTGGTTTTCCGATGTGGTAGGAGGGTTATTGATAGGAAGCGGGTGCGCATTTATTGTTACTGCTGCGGTGTGGGACGAGGCGAAAGGCTGAGGTATGAAAATCGGCATAGTAAGTCGTGTTGTGATATGGCTGATAGTATTTGTCGAGTGCGTTATCATATTTTATCTATCGGCTGCGTTAGTTAACAAATACATTTCGTTATCAGAGAGTCGAAAAAACGTTGCTGTTCTTCATAAAGAGCAATATGTGCTCGGTCGTACGTCTATATTCCCTCATTTTTATGAACCCGAAATCGATATCACGTTAAATGATCATCCGGATTGGTTGGGATATAACGCAAGCTACTCAATAAATAGGGATAGTCTCAATGAACGTATGGAGTATTCAATCGAAAAGCCCGATGGGGTATTTCGTGTGGTTATGCTGGGTGATTCGTTTACCTATGGATTGCTCGTTAACACGTATGAAAACTACACCGAGTTATTGGAGGACAAGTTAAGTGGGCTACAGTGTGCTCCACGTGTTGGTTTTGAAGTAATAAACCTTGGTGTGCCTGCGTATGACGTTGGATTTAGTGCAGAGCGGTTTCGCTTACGTGGGCAAAAGTACAATCCTGACCTCGTGGTGTGGTTTTTTAACCCGTTTACGTTAGAAATAAATGCTGACCGTAGGGCTGAACTGGAAAATAAATTTCAGCAATTGTTTGACGAAAGTAATATATGGGGGTCAGCACCTGGGCAAGAAGTCACGTATGAGCCTGCTCGAATGGCGTGGATTGAATCGATGAAGGAGATGAGTAGGGAAGATCGTATAGCACTACAGGCAAAGTATTTCGATGAGTTTCTACAGGAGTATCATGGGTCACTTGTTATTGTCGCAAATCAGTGGGAGACATGGTCGAAACAAGCGCAAGCGGTTATAGAAAATAGTTTGGCAGGACGACCACAAACGTGGGTATATACGAGCCTTCCTGATTTGTCGGAAACTGACGGGTTACTTAAAGATAAACATCCAAATGTGAGCGGACATCAGCAGATTGCGGCAGGCATTTTTTCGTTTTTGAATGATAATAATGTATTGGGATGTGAGTAAGAGGATTATAGTTTTTTGACGTTGACGGTAGCGTAGTTTGAACTATAGGGTATGTTTCGCTATAATCGCGCGTATGATCGAACGTCCAAAAAGCTTTTGGCATACGCATACACTTCGCGGAAGATACGAAGAGTATCAGATGAGGCACGCACATATTGTGGCGCAAACACAGGGTGAGGCACGATATTTGTTTGAGAAAACAATCGATAGGGACGCAAAAAGATATGCGAGAAATGCAGTGGCAAGAGACGTGCTTTTTACTATTGCTCTCACCGGAGGTGCATTTATTGTGGCGCGGGAGATAAAACGTGGCACATTGTCGAGAACGCTTACGAATATGCCGCAGCGTGTGATTGATACGATAAACGGTGTGGCAAGCGCCTTTGAGACAAAAACTGATGCTGCGTTGCATCACATAGGTGAGCAGATTGGCGCAGGTATCATGACCAGTGCGGAGGAAAAAGCACCGATTATCGGTGAACAAGTAGCGCAACATGCGACAGAAGCGATACGCACACAGGTACAGGTAGCGCTGCTTACGGCATACGCGGATTTTTCCGATAAAATGACAGGGGTAGCGCGAACGATATTTGGTGGTGTATTGGGGCTAGGAAAGAAGTCATAACAGCGCGACAAACTCTGCCTTGACGGGAAGCAGAGTTCCCGCATATAATAAGGAACACAATGAGTGACTGAAGATGCAACGTCATTGAGGTTTTCCTAAAAGAAACCCCGCAATGGCGGGGCTTTTTTGTCTCGTTGAGGTCGCAAACAAGTGCAGTATTTGTTTCCGACAGGATAGCCCTTTAACAATCGAATGGTGATAGGAATTTTTTGATGTGAGCAGTTTTTGGTCAAACAAGAGCAGTTCACGTCAATTCTTTTTTGAGAGTTTGATCCTGGCTCAGGATGAACGCTGGCGGCGTGCCTTAAGCATGCAAGTCGAACGGAAATTTGTCGCAAGATGAAAATCAGTGGCGGACGGGTGAGTATAAGTAAGGAACGTACCCTAAACTATCGCATAGCTCGTCGAAAGACGGGGTAATACGGTATGTGATCGCAAGATCAAAGAGCGTAACAACTCGGTTTTGGAGCGGCCTTATGTCTATCAGCTAGTTGGTGGGGTAAAAGCCTACCAAGGCTACGACGGATAGGGGGTGTGAGAGCACGACCCCCCACAATGGCACTGAGACACGGGCCATACATCTACGGATGGCAGCAACTGGGAATATTCGGCAATGGACGAAAGTCTGACCGAGCGACGCCGCGTGAGGGATGAAGGTTTTCGGATCGTAAACCTCTTTTGCCAAGCAGTCGATGCTTGGAGAATAAGCACCTACAAACTACGTGACCCCGAGAAGGGGTTTGGTGCGTAGTCATACAGTAATGATATGAAAGAAAATCTCGCTATATGCTGGAACACCTTGATATACCGCGAAATATTTCCGCCACAGGGGCGGGACATGTATCAAGACAATCAGCAGGCAACCTGCAATACTTTGTATTGAACAATTCACAATTAACTATTAACAATTAACTAGATTGAATTTCTTCTGGTTAATAGTTTCCTGTTGAAAGTTAAAGGTTCACGAAGTGCAGAGAGTCCTCAGAGACTACACGCGAGACTCCATCAAATGGTGATGGATGATGATATAGTCCAATGTTTTACACATTTGTATTACGTGTGTAAGGCCAGCAGTCGCGGTAATACGTAGGGTGCAAGCGTTATCCGGATTCACTGGGCGTAAAGTGTCGTGTAGGCGGTATACCGCATCGTGTCTGAAAGCCCGAGGCTTAACCTCGGCGTTGGACACGAGATGGGTAAACTTAGAGGAATGGAGAGGAAAGGGGAACTCATGGTGAAGCAGTGAAATGCGTTGATATCATGAGGAACACCGAAGGCGAAGGCACCTTTCTGGCCATTAACTGACGCTGAGACACGAAAGCTAGGGGAGCGAAGCAGATTAGAGACCTGCGTAGTCCTAGCCCTAAACGCATGTCTGCTAGATGCCCTGCCGCAAGGCGGGGTGTCGTAAGCTAACGCGTTAAGCAGACCGCCTGGGGACTACGAGCGCAAGCTTAAAACTCAAAGGAATTGACGGGGACCCGCACAACCAGTGGAGCGTGTGGTTCAATTCGAGACAAAGCGAAGGACCTCACCAGGGTTTGACATGTTACCGTTTTAACCACCCAGAAATGGGAGGCTATCCGCAAGGATGGTAGCACAGCTGCTGCATGGCTGTCGTCAGCTCG
>DJCU01000012.1:1064-9007 GCA_002430725.1 Candidatus Gottesmanbacteria bacterium UBA5942 | reverse complement strand
CATGGCTGTCGTCAGCTCGTGCCGTGGGGTGTTCCCTTAAGTGGGACAACGAGCGCAACCCCTATCCGATGTTACAAGTGTCATCGGAGACCGCCCCCTCTCAAAGTGTTGAAGCATATGAACGATAAACGAAAACAACGAGAATAACGAAAACAACAACCTGTTTTGTTATTTTCGTTTGTTGTTGAATTGTTTATAGTTCAAAAAGCTTTCAGCTTTTTGAGAGGGGGAGGAAGGAGGGGACGACGTCAAGTCAGCACGGCGCTTATGCCCTGGGCCACACACACCCTACAATGGCGAACAACAACGGGACGCAAGGTAGTAATGCCAAGCAAATCTCTGAAATTTCGCCTCAATTCAGATTGAGGTCTGCAACTCGACCTCATGAAGTTGGAATTGGTAGTAATCGCGGATCAGCAGGCCGCGGTGAATACGTTCTCGGGTCTTGTACACACCGCCCGTCAAGCCACCAAAGTTGAAGGCGGCCGAATATCTATTTATAGGTAGAAGCCGAATTTAGCGATGGGGACTAAGTCGTAACAAGGTATCCCTAGCCGAAGCTGGGGATGGATCACCTCCTTTCTATTTGAAAACTATTTCATGATCGGGATATTCACCATTTAGGTGGATGATCTTTTATAGTTTTCTCTCAAAACCCTAGGTTCTATGCATATTTTTATATGTTGCTTCCGCTTTTTGCGGTGTGACGATAATTATTTGCTCTGAACCGATTTCTATCACCATCCGGTTGTTAAAGGCAAAACAATCGTCCCACCCTTACCGGTGGGATTTTTGATGGTGAAATGTTCACTCAATAACGTTAAGCAAAAAATCCGCCACCCGGTGGGATTTTTTGTAGTCAGTTAACGAGCAAATTCGTATTTGCGAGTTTATCTGAATACGATGGTTTTGCGCGAAGCGCAATTTTCCTCAAACAAAACCATGGTGGGTGTAAACCTCTTTCGGGCTCGCTTGCCGTTCTTGTTGTATTTTATAGAGAACCTGACATAATAAGCAGCTAGTCCATGAAAAACTCACCTCTTAGTAAACTGTTTTCCGATTCGTATGCTGTTATTTGGGATATGGACGGTATCCTTATCGATTCAGAGTCGTATCATTTTGCTGCTCACAAACAAGCATTGGCTGAATTTGGAGTGACGATTTCGGAGGAATACTACATAGCACATGGTGTGTCTATAGATGTATTGGTGTTTTATCGGAAAGCATTTAAAGACGCAGGTAAAGACCTGGATGATGCGTTGTTTCAGAAAGTATTTTATCGAAAATTAGCCTATTATCAACAGCAACAGCGTGATAATGGGATAAAATTTATTCAGCCAGCTATCACCATAGTGAAGCGGTTGTACAACAATGGGGTGCTTATGGCGATTGCTTCTCAAGTCGATCGCGATGAGGTGGTACGAAATTTACGGGGAACGAGTTTGTTAGAGTATTTTCCCATTATCGTTTCCGGTGGTGATTTTGGACTGAAGAAAAAACCGGCTCCAGATATTTATCTGAAAGCTACCGAGTTATTAAATATCGCACCTTCGAGTTGTGTCGCGATAGAAGACGCGGTGGTTGGGGCAGAGTCGGCACTCGCTGCCGGTATTCCTTGTTTGGTAGTGCCTAATCACTTCACAGAAAATCAAAAGTTTCCCGCCAGCGCCATACACACGACGTTTTCTGAAATTGCGGCCGCGATATAAGTAGAAAGCTGCGGACATAATTGATACAATACATCACATTGGCGCGTTGGCGAAGTGGTAACGCAGGAGTCTGCAAAACTCCCATGCGCCGGTTCAATTCCGGCACGCGCCTCAATATTTTTTGCGCCATAAACAAATTGCCCCCAGAAGGAGTAATCCGCTTATCGAGCCGATAACGCCCAATAGCCACGATGTTGGTGCGTAGTGAAATTCCACTCTATGCTTACCTGCTGGTATTGCGACTGCGCGAAATGCGTAGTTTGCACGATATATTGGCGTTTCCTTGCTATCGATGTACGCTTTCCAGCCGGGGTAATATGAGTCAGACAAAAAGAGCATAGCGGCCGCAGTATGGTCTGTGTCGATTGTTACCTTGTTAGGCAGGTATGAGGAAATAGTAGCTGCAGCTGCTGCTATGACATCGCGACTTGGGATAATAGAAAGGTGTGGTAGAGTATCTAAGACAATGGTATCCCGAAGTGATATATCAGGATTAAAAAGTATATCTGTATAGTCAGCGGTACGAGAGGCCACGATCACATCATCAGCAAGAAATGCTCTCGGAAGCGCTTGCACATATTCCCAAATTCTCCAATGTTCATTTTCCCAGCTCAGGGTAAATAATGTTTCTGGAAATCGATCCTCTGTTTTTTGTCGATCTTTACCTTCGCCATTTTTTGCTTCCATAATATATTTGACTCCCAAAAGTGACATCATCGGTAAACGATGTTGGTTGTCGGTCATTTTTTCGACTTCATCCGCGTGTTTGAGGGTGACATCTGAGCGAGCGATTGAAGGCTGTATGACTCCTTTGTGTTCTATAGCTCCCATGAGTTCACCATATTCGCGTGGAAAAAATGGTGCGTATCCTTCGGGGGTTGCGAGCGAAAAATATGAAAAAATATTGCTTTCTATCGATGCATTGCCATACCCCCACACGCGATGATGCCCCGCGTTTTTTTGTAGCTGTTGTATAACAGGCGTTATCGGATACATATTTTTGGTTTCCGAAAAGTAAAGATATTTTTGAGCAAAGTAGCCCATCAGCGAAAGATGGAGTATCGCGAGTGATACGAATAACAACATTGGCTTCTTCCGCGTTATAAAACTTATGCCCATAAGGGTGAGAAGTCCAATAGAGGGAATGACAAGGTTACGAAATGTGACAGTGCTATAGTGAGAGAGTTCGCGAATTCCTTCATTTGTATATGTGTGACATAAAAACGGTGAAGGTAATGTCCAGGTGGGGCACAGGTGTGTTTGCAGATATGCCCACCCAAGCCATCCCCATGCGCCTACCGCGATACATCCTATCGTAAGAAGTGGAAAGAAAACGATTTTTTTCGATTTTGTTTTTATAAGCGCATCAAATCCATACGCACAAAGGACACTTGCGCCAAATGTCACGATCATCATGATGCGAGTGGGTTGCATAGCGGAGAGTAGTGGTACATGAAGCGTATGAAACAGCCAGCTTGTGGGAATAGCAAACACCATAGAAAACGTAATGACAGTAAAATATTTCCAAAATGAAAGCAGTGGCTGCTTTACCGAGTAAAGCGCAATAAGCGCAAGAAATAGCGGTACGAGCCCTAGATAAATAATTCGTTCATGATAAAAGCCTGGATTGCCAAATGCGTTGTATGTACCCGGGTTTCCCCAGTAGTCAGGTGCAAAAAGAGTCACGAGACGGGTGAGCGGCAAAAGGTGTCCGGAAAAAATGTATGAAGCATCATCGCTTGCCCGCGGCGAAAGGAGATATGTTTCGAGTGTCGGTACCCACTGGATAGCGGTGATACACAGAGTCGATACACCGCTTATGATGATGCCAAGCCACGGATGATGAAGCCAACTCCTTGTTTCTTTTGGTGTTTGTGTATTGTTGTGCGTTCTCCATAATGCGACATTCCATGCTATGACGGTTAGTCCAAGGTATAGTGTGGACTGGGTAAACGCGGCAAAAACTGACAAACTTAACGCAAGTGTTAGCCAGAGAACGCCCAGTGACTTTCGTTGCCAAATAAGGAGAGAGCCGTAGAGAGCGAGCGGAAGCCAAATAATGCTATGTGTGACGATAAGAAATTCTTCCCACCATGCGATCATCCATCCACTGAATGCAAAGCTCATCGCGCCTATCAGTGACGCTTTGCCGGATACCTTGAGAGCGCGCAAAAATATATAGGTGAGTAATCCAGCAATGATTGGTTGGATAAGCACCATGATTGTCCATGCATATTCCAATGGAAGCATGATGTCCAATAGTGTTCCGGGATAAAAAAATGCCGGCTGCAGCATGGCTATGTGAGGGCTACCTGCAAAAATATGTGGGTTCCAAAGCGGTACTGCTCCGCTCATGATCGCTTCTTTCGAAAAGCTCCGGTATGGCAGCATTTGGCGGACGTTATCAAAGCCAATGGGCTTATTTGCGTATTTGTAACCCTCGTTTTCCCATGGGGCATAGTACGAAACAAGCAGGTTAAGCGGAATTGGCACGTGGCCTTTGATGAATACAGGGAGGAAAAACAGCGCAGTAATGAACACAAAAAATACACTGATAATAATTCCGCGCCGCATAGTACCCTGTAGGGTATCAATAACGTACGTAACTTTCAATTGAGGCAAAGGCCAAGCCTATGGTACAATTATCCAGTTCCATTTCGGGCGACTAGTTCATCGGTAGAACGCTTTCCTGATAAGAAAGAGGTGCATGGTCCGACTCCATGGTCGCCCACAGATGTATGTGGTGTTCCGCTTTTCCTGATTAATTGCCTCGCGAGGGATAACCAATTTCTCTATTTTGATGTATGCTATCGGTATGGTAGCTCGAAATAATTCCAGCATGTTGATAAAGGTTATTGGAGTACTGATATTTTTTGCAGGAATTTTTTTCCTTGGGGTTATAAGTACTGCGCGAGAGGCGACAGGAGACATTCGTTCCCGAGCATCAGGATCGCGCTCGTGTCCATCACCCGATCAGAAAAAATTTACCCCTGCTGCAGTCATCCCATCATACGGTCTTTCGTATCCATCGGTGGTTAAGTCGGGTTCTTCGTACGTTCTTTTTGCTGGAGGAATTGATGCTCAGTTATCCCCGGATATCGGCAAGCGCCGTCCGGGTGGGTATCGATACGCTGGTTTTCAAGAAGAAATCTGGCGTTTCCGGGCTACCGACAAAACACTTACGCAGTGGGGATCACCAGTGTTTTCGTTTGGCATACTCCCCGAATTACCGGTAGCATTCAAAGATAATAAGCCATACAAAGAGGTGTATCCAAAAGGATTTTCTCGGTCGTGTGTGGGAACAGGAAAAGAGAGTTGTAATGTGCAAATAAATGACCCGTCTGTCGTTTCGTATAACGGGGCGCTTTATATGTATTTTTCGATACTTGAAAATTACCGTTGGTATGACGGTTCACTTGGCAGCCTTTCAGGCGATGGCCCTACGAAACCCGAACAACAGAATATCCATGCGATTGGTTTGGCAGTGAGTGGAGATGACGGAGTAAATTGGGCATTTGTCGATAAAGTCATTCCTGAAACAGGCGTGCTCGCGCAGGTTAACGGGAAAAATGAAGCAGTGCTGGGAGCGTGGTCTCCGAGCGCAGTTGTATCTGGCGATGGAGTAGATATATATTTTCACGATGCGCTTGGCACAAAACAATATGTTGCTCACCTTAAAGGAGGGGTATCGATTACTTCTGTTGTCCGTCTGAATCAGTTTGATACAAAATATCGAGTAAATCTGGATGTCACTGATCTTGGATCATCTCGCGAAATTATTTATAACGATAGCGCATTCAATATCGTGCGAACTGTTATTTCAGCCATAGAACAATATGGGCTCTGTCCGACAGATATTCTCGTGCCTGCGGGAAAAGTAAAATATCCAACTCCGCACCAAATCATGATTGATGGCAAGCGCCACCTTTTCTTTTGGGAATTCGGTAATCCGAATATTATCCATCACTGGATACAGTAGCGCTTATTGGTAAATAACCACTGGAGTGCCTATGTCTGCAAACTGATACACTTCTTTGGCGTCTCCTATATCAAGCGCGACACATCCTCCGGTGTTGGGTGCTCCGATAAACTCGCGTGGTCTTTGAATTTTTTTATCTCCAGAATAAAAAAATGGGAGTTCATGAATACCAAAATATGCGTGGAGCTCTTTGGAAAATTCAAATCCCATCCAGTAGGGTAGCCAGACATTATAAATAGAAGAAAATCCAAGTCCAGTTTTATTAAGAATTTTGAACGTACCTATAGGCGTAGGGTAATCCTTGCCTGTTGAAACGCGATAGGTTTTTACTAAACTACCTTCTTTAAACGTAAATAATTTTTGCTGCGAAATATCTACTTCGATATAGGTGTCGGCAATTCCACCATCGGTATTGGGCCCGCTATCTATGCCGACTTTTACAGATGATGCAGGCCCGCCTTCGTATCTGGTGGTGAGGGTGTTTTTTATGCCATTTCCGACCCGTTCGTAAGCGGTTTGGGGATTAAATGATGCTTTGTATACCGATAATGCTGCGGTAAGATCAGGAAGAAATGTATCGTTATTTATCGCGAACGTAATTTCTCCCGTTTCTGCGGAAATACTTGCGGTGGTGTATCTACGTAAATCAGATTCAGATAGGGTAATAAACTGATTAACTCCGTTAAGTCCTACGATGACGGTAAGCGGGCTGTTATATACATTAGTGAGTTTTGTGTTTGCAGCTGAAATTTTTGCTTCAAGAACATTTGGCGCTTCTACGAGCGCTACGGTAAGTGGTTTATCCTGTGTACCAAAATGCGCGTAAATATCTCGAAGGAATGCGGGGGTGTCTACGACATAGCGCATTTCTGGAGTAAAGAGTGTCACCTGTTTATTTTCCTGATTTACGTACACAATATCCTGTGCTTTGGTTCCGTTTTCATTTATTTTTGCGACATATTCATAAAATTCCTGCGATACCGACAATGGTATGCGTACATTACGAGGACGAAAAAGTTGACTGATGAAAAGTTTTATATTTGTTGGCCACCCGGATTCGTTGGGTGCAAATACTTCATTCACCGCGGCATCGGGATCCATGTAAATTCCTAAATGTTCGTAATTTAGTTCGTACTGTTGAGCATTGATAACGAGTATGATCGGAGAGGCGTATGCACGCATAAGGAGTTCGCGGACTGCAGTCTTGGTTTTAAAACCGATATGCACGCCGCCAACCGTTGTGTTTGGGAAGCTTAGTATGTTTAATCCGATGACGAATAAAAACAGCGCGTTTATAAAAGTGGCAACCGCGAGAAATTTTTTTCGCGTGAGTATCCCTCGTCTCCGCAGGTGTTTGATGATACTCCGGATGTAATGCGTGGCAGTTTTTACGTGCGCCTTCATATCTGTAGGCTAGCAGACCGGTGTCTCAAGAACAATTAAGAATTTTTATTCCAAGAATTTTTGTCCACCTTTAGATGTGTTCTATCACTGTTTTGTATAAAACTGCGGTATAGTGGAGATTGTGAAATACCTTCGTCATCTGAGCATTGTGTTGCGGAAGCATCGTACACTTATGTTCCTTTCTATCATTTTTGGTATCGGATTGTGGTTCCGGCTTTCCAATATTTCTCTCTATACATGGCAGTTAATAGGTTACGACGAAAGCCGCGATGTGTTGGTCGCCCGGCATATTGTGGAGTATGGAGATGTGGTATGGCGAGGCCCTTACGCTTCTGGCAGCAAAAACATGCTCATGAATTCTCCAGTGTATTACTACTTTATGGCGGTGTTGTGGTTTATTGGCAGGTCGCCAGTTGTTGTGCTTGCTTTGTGGTCGTTGCTACTTGCGAGCATTATATATTTTGCGTATCTGGTGGGTACGTTGGTGTGGGACAACACGCTTGGGATAATTATGGCACTCCTATTTGCTGTACAACCCACACTTATTAGTAACAGTCGGCATAATTCTCAGCCGTATGTGTTGACGCTATTTTTTATGATATTTCTTTGGGCGTATTGGAAGAAATCCTCGATGACACTGACTCGGCTTTGTTTTCTGGTCGCATTACTAATGATACCGATGCATTTTCATTATGGTATTTTATTAATGTTTCCTGCAGCATTTCTTTTGTTGGGTGTAGAGTGGCTTAAGCTCGTAGCGACATCCAAAGCAGGTTGGTTAGCAAAGATTTCTCCAATTCTTGTTGGTGAATATTTTATTTTCACATGGGTGTGGCTCTGTCTCTTATACA
>DJCU01000012.1:0-979 GCA_002430725.1 Candidatus Gottesmanbacteria bacterium UBA5942 | reverse complement strand
TATTTTCACATGGGTGTGGCTTACGTACTGGCAAACACCGTTTGATCAGCAACTCTTTCTATTTCGAGAAATAAGTCGCGACTGGGTGAGTGTGGTGACGCAAATGCAGAGCGCTGTTGTTGCCATGCTCGATAACCTGTGGTGGAGTAAAGATATTCGTGTGGTTATCGGTATACTCGTATGTTTTGTTGGTGTCACTGGGTGGCATTTTTATAAACAGAAGCACGACAATGTGACACGCGAGAAGTATTGGTGGATGGTTTTATTTGCTATTGTTCCGCCAGTTGTCGCGGGATTTCATGGCGATATCATACATACGTCATACATGTTGGGGGTGCTTCCGGTGCTTCTCATCCTTATCGCGATTGGCATCAGAGTAATTATGGCAAACAATAGATACATCGCGTTAATAGTTATTTTTTTGGTTGTCGGTGTATTTAGTGAACAGGCATTGACGGTCAATGCAGAAGCGCCTGCTCGGTCGTATTATCTACAGCTCCAAGATGTTTCTCGCGCGCTTTATGACGACTACCGCAAAATTGAACCTCAACACATGAGTGAAGCGAGCATCGCGCTTGCAGTGGTTTCTCAAGCACATTTGCCACTCGATAAGTGGGGCACGAGCGCGGTGTGGTATTTTTTGGAGGATTATTTTAATAAGCGACTCGTGAGGCTTTCTGATTATGGTACAAACTTTGTGTCGGTGATACAAAAACCGAGATATTTCTATGTGTTGTGTGATTATCGAGTATTTGCACAAAGTGCCAGGAGTGAATGTATACAAAAATTTCGTAATGCCCGTACCTATTTATTGGATGGAGAAACCATGATATATACGTCTGGAGAATTTGATGTATGGCGGTTTCGTATCGATGAAACGCAAGAAATCGGAGATTATAACGTGGTGTACCCTCGGTAAGATTTATATATCTCTTGATTGTAATATTTCTTACATACTGATACTCTTTTGTTATCAAAG
>DJCU01000039.1 GCA_002430725.1 Candidatus Gottesmanbacteria bacterium UBA5942 | reverse complement strand
GTAATAAACCTTATTTTATTATACTCATCGTTACAATATAATCGACCAATCCGCTTGGAGACAATGTTTATGAAATTATCTATCAAAAACGAAAAAATATTCTACCTGTCCGAATTTTTTAACGGACTTATTTTTCACATGCCCGTATGGGTGGCGTTTGAGCTTCAGTATATTACCCTTGCACAAATCGCCATTATCGAAGCAGTGGTGCAAGGATCGCAGCTATTATCCGAGCTTCCAACAGGAGCGGTAGCAGATCTATTGGGTAAACGTGCCTCAGTCATTATCGGACGGTGTATCGGTGTTATCGCGCTTCTTATGTACGCATCATCCGGAACATTCACTGGGTTTATTATCTACGCAATAATCGCGGGTATCGGAGACTCGTTTGTGTCAGGGGCAAAAGACGCACTCATATATGACTCACTCAAACAGGATAATAGAGAGGAAGCATACCAAAAAATTAGTGCCAAAGCTTCACTTATTTTTCAGCTTTCATTTGCCGGCGCCATTCTTGCTGGAGGCGTCTTGAGTCTCTGGGGATACAAAACAACTATATATGCATCAGTCCTGGCTTACGCTATTGCTCTTGTTGTTAGCTTTTGGTTTAAAGAACCTGCGATAGATACAGAAAAATTTACGCTTACACTATATATAAAACAATTTCGTAGAGGGTTTCAGGAAATCTTTAAGTCTCCGTACGTTCGTGATATTTCACTTTTTTATATCGGAGTCGGGGGGATTACGTGGTCAGCCATGATGATTTACAATACTTCGCTCCTCACCACCATAGGCTACACCACGTTCCAAATAGGTATAATTGTGGCGCTTATACGATTGTTCAACAGCAGTGTACTATTTGGAGCACTACATCTTAAAACCGTTGTCACCAAACGCCGCGCCTATCTCCTATTCCCGCTTATTATGCTCATTTGTTATCTTCCCGGCGTCATTCTGACCAAAGAGCTTGCGATTGTCGCGGTAGCGGGATCTATTTTTGCTTCAAGTGCTCGATGGGTCATCCTCGGCAGCTACGTCAATGAACACTATGACTCCAAAAATAGAGCCACAGCGCTTTCCACGCTATCGATGTTTATTTCATTCGCTGTTGTCGGACTCGCACTTGTCTCCAGTCCAGTGATGGAATATTTCGGAGGTGTCAAAGCGATGTATACGCTCCTCGGGATATCGACTGCCCTATTGGTACTTCCGCTGGGGGTACGTATCAGAAAGCGCTATCACACAAAAGTAATCAGCGTTTAATTACTTTTTTGCCAATAAACGGCTGCAACACTTCGGGTATAAGAATTGACCCGTCTGCCTGCTGATAATTTTCAAATATTGCAACTAAAATTCGTGGGCTCGCTACCGCAGTATTGTTGAGCGTATGGCAAAATTTAATACTCCCGTCTTTTGCTTTATAGCGGATCTTGAGTCTCCGAGCCTGAAAATCCCCCATAAACGAATTTGACATCGTTTCCCCATAGCCGTTTCGCCCAGGCATCCATGTTTCTATATCGTATTTTTTTACCTGCGGCTCCCCCATATCACCAGTACACATGAGGAGTACTCGGTAAGGAAGTTTTAAGTCCTGCAATATCTCTTCGCTGTTCTTTAATAATTCTTCATGTAGAGTAAGAGATGTACTCGTTTCTGCATCTGAAATAATTACTTGTTCAATTTTGTTAAATTGGTGCAATCGATAAACCCCCCTCGTATCTTTCCCATAGCTTCCTGCTTCTCTACGGAAACAGGGAGAATATGCCACAAATTTTTTGGGCAAATCCTTTTCGATCAACATCTCGTCACTATAATACGCAGTAACCGGCACCTCTGCGGTACCTGCCAAAAATACATCGTCCTTGGGTATGCTGTATACTTCTTCCTTTCCCCAGGGAAATTGACCGTTACCCACAAATGTAAATTCCTTTACCAAGCTAGGCGCGATAAGTGGTGTATATCCTTTTGCAACAAGCTTCTGAAGGGTGTAGAACATAAGCGCCACTTCTATCTCTGCTGCTTCATTTTTTAGGAAATATGCCCGCGAACCACCTACTTTGGCGCCACGCTCGAAATCGATAAGGTCGAGGGATTTTGCTAAATCGATGTGATCCTTTGGAGTAAAATCAAAGATTGTTGGTTCGCCCCATTTTTTGATTTCAACGTTTTCTGATTCATCTTTCCCCACTGGAACGCTCGCATCAGGGACATTGGGGACAGTAAGCATTGCGGCTAAAAACTGCTCTTCGGTTTGTCGCAATTCGTCTTCTAACTTTTTGAGCTCATCTTTGATCGCCTTGCCGCGTTTTATTCCCTCGTCTGACCGCTCGCGGCTTATCGTATTTCTCTCAGCCCTCAGCACTTCTGTTTTTTGGATTAACTCCTTTCGCGTATCATCAAGAGTGAGGAGATTGTCCCAGTCTACCACGCGATTTTTGTTTACCGCTGCTGTTTTACAAAGCTCCAGATTGTCTCGGATATATTTAATATCTAGCATAGTGATGTAAGTATTGGCTTTAGCTTTTCCAATGCTTTCTTTCTATGATTATACCTCTCGGTCTCCTCAGGCGTAAAGCTGACATGATCATAAAATTTTCCTAACTCCGGTATATATAATATCGAACGGTATGGAAATCCTTCGTGTCGCACAGTGGAAGGCTCCAAAGGCACGATGCCACGAATAGATTCTTTCACCGTTGTAACGACTGGATTACCCGGCTGCACCAATGCCAATACCAGTGTCAATCGCGCGCCGCGTTTTTTTTCTGGAACATCTTTCATACGCGTAAATGTATACGCAATAAGCTCTTCATCGGTACTGTCCCGATCGCTATGCACCCATCGGTGTGATTTAACACCCGGAGCTCCGTCTAACGCATCAATTTCAAATCCTCCATCGTCAGCAAGAGTCATAAGATCCGATGCTTCCGCGTATGTTTTTGCTTTCAAAATGGCGTTTTCTTCAAAAGTTGCGCCCGTTTCTTCAATCGATGTGGTAATCCCGACATCCTTAAGGCTTACAAGCTCCAAGGGGACATCTCTAAGAAACCGCTGAATTTCAGCTAGCTTACCCGGATTGGTGGTAGCGATAAGAAGTTTTTTCATTTACAGACCCAGCGTTTCGTGATTTTCTTGCATAACTTGTAGGGTGAGACGAATAAATTCGTCAAGTGGAATTCCTAACTTTTCCTCACACTGCGCAATCTGATTGCGATCAACTGCTGCCGCAAATGCTTTATTTTTCCACTTCTTCATAATAGATGACAATTCAACTGTTGCTAACTTTTTGTCCGGTCGCATCAGGGCAACCGCGACAATAAAACCAGTAAGTTCGTCTACCGTTTCAAGTGCCCACTCCATGTTTCCTTCAAGCTCAGCAAGCCCCGTATGCTTACGGTTATGTGACATGAGCGCGTGGACAATTGGCCCATCTATTTCGCCCATTTTCCTAAGCCAATCTAACGTGTGTTTTGTATGTTCGTTTGGTGTGTCTTTTGTTTCTTCCCAATCCGCGTCATGAAGAAGTCCGAGTGTTTCCCACATTTCTCCATCTCCACCAAGTCTGTCTGCAAGGGCGCGCATCGCAAAACCTACCGCATACATGTGTCTGCGGAGATTTTGGTTCTTTGTGTGTTCGTGCAATAATTCTGTTGCCTGATTTTTTGTAATCATGTAACAATTCCTTCAAACGCTACCGTTCCTCCGCAGTATTTCACTATAATTTCTACTGACTCCTTGAGGGTTTGTTGTACACGCTCGGGCGATATATCATACACCCCATCTACATTTATCCAGATATTTTTCGTTTCTTCGGTCACCATGGTGCGCTGCGCGTCCCGATAATTAAAATCAATATTGTATCCTCCTATCTCATCATAATAGGCAATTTCCCTCGCTGTATACGTAGTAGGCTCTTTGTCACCCAAGAGCAATATGTTATCACCTTCACCCGCGTATCGAAGTATAGTCGGAAACTGTACATTATCTGCGTCAAAAGCGCCTACAGATACACGATGCTTCATCACAATCAGGTTATACGCATCGACACATGTATTGACAGAGTATAAATCTTTTCCAACCGCAATCCTCCGGAGTAATGCTTCGGGTGAAGGTCTCCGCGAATGCCAATCAATCCCCATTTCCTTATACAGTTTCCGATAGCTCACCAGCTCAGGATACGCACCAAGTTGCTCTGTGGTTATCCCTTGTATCCCCGCTAAAAATTCCTGTTTTTCTTTCTCTAACAGCGGATTGGTTTTTTGGATATTCACACCTTTTATAAGCGCGATGCCGACAGATATACTGGGAACTTCTTTTTTGAGGGCTTCGTCTATCACAAAAAAATCTGGCTTTTCTATGGTCGCTACCACAGATTTTTGAGTAGTCGCAGTCTCACGAGTATTTAGGGTTAATCTACTTACCACTACATCAACGGGGAACTGTTTCCGTAACCATCCTGCTCTCGGCCCGTGCTCTTTGTCGAGTACTACAAGGTACAACGCTTTAAACGCTGCTTTGAGGTCAATCCCTTGAGATTTTGCCAATAAAAACAGCTCCGACTGCATTTTTTCTGGATCATCTACCCGCTGCCAGATTTCTGATAGTGCATTAAGAAAAGCCCACTGATCAGATGTGAGTTGATAATCGTCTTTCGTTTTTTGGGATATCTGATATCGGTACTCATCCGGCGCATAATGAGTGAGCCAGACAGACGCATACGTCATGCGAAGCGCAATAATTTCTTTTTCTTTATCAGTAAGTTTACTGCCTTTCATTTGTTCAAATTTGGAAACCACATCCACATTTGGCAGCTGTGCAAAATTAGCGACATCACGAAATCGTGGTAAAAATGTTGGAGTTTTTTTCGGAACATCATTGATTTGTGAAAGAACAAACGCCCTCGCTAACGCTTCGTCCGAACCATCGATATATGCCTGCCAACATCTATCGTATTCATCAAATAAATCAGGTATAGCCATAGTCCCCATAGGATCAAACTCTATTGCCTGCCGGTAATCCGTACGAGTAAAGAGAAATCGACCAACTTCGGGGGGTAATAGTTTCGTAAGATCACGACCTTTCAGTCCCAACCCTTTGGATGATGACATTTTTTTGCCACCAATAAGGAAAAATTCATAGGGTAAATTATACGGATTGTCGATATGGAACACTTCGCGACAGAGTTCTTTGGCGATATCACGTGACCCACCTGCTGAGGAATGATCTTTCCCAGCGCCCTCGATAGTCACTCCCAATACTTTCCAATGAGCCGGCCAATCCACTTTCCAAGGGAGCTTCCCTGGGTGATGTGCTGGATTATCTTTATCGGTAAACGGACTGGTTCTACCGGTATATCCACACCCCGCTGCCCACGTCACCATGTTGGGTTCACATGTGTATTCGATAGTTTTTCCATCCCAATCGTGCACACGTGTCGTTCCCAATTTACCGCATTTTTCACATATTACCTGTAAAGGTAGCCAGCCTTTGTCTCGTTTTTTACTTCCACTGACTCGCTGATAAATATCTTGGATGAGTGTCGCGTTATCGAGTGCCTCTCGAATAACACCATCAAATAATCCTTCGTGATACATATCCCATGAATATCGAAACTCTGCACGCACCCCCAAATCGAGTAATACTTTCTGAAAATCTTTGGTGAAATATTCAGCAAAACTGGCAAATCCTGCCTCGGGAGATTTTGCCATACGGAGCGGTTTTCCTAATTCACTTGCCATTCGCTCCAACTCAGTCGGCAACCCGTCCACTGGATCAAAATCATTAAAAACATAAGTAAATGTGGTTGTGGCTTTTGTATCTACCAGCGAACGATACACCAAGTCATGGACAATAGGGCCACGCAATGACCCAATATGGGCAAAACCGGATGGAGTAAACATGTCGTCTACCCAGTACGGCTTATGTGCCCCTGATGTAATTATTTCCTGTGCAATACGATCTGACCAAAACATAACTCCTCCTATTTTAACTTATTTTACGCTCTACATTAAATCACCCATTGTACCTGTCACACTCACTGCATAAATCCGCGAACAAAATTTTTTGCAACAGATGCAAGTTTTCCCGTATTATACCCCCCTTCCTGTACTAATACGGTAGGAATACCCAATGATGCAATAGTGGCTGCCATACGATGATAATATGCAGTACTCAACCGAAGGCCACCGATAGGATCATCAATATGCGCATCGTACCCTACAGAAACAACAAGAAATTGAGGTGCATATCGTCTTATATGTTGCACTGCCTGTTGTAAGACAGGGTCATACTCAAGATCGCTGACCCCAAGGAAGAGTGGATAATTCATATTATATCCCGACCCTTCCCCTACACCAATTTCTCCAGCAGTACCGCTGAAATAGGGAAATTTTTCTGACGGATCAGCATGAATATTAATAACAAATACATCACTCCGCTCATAAAAAATATGCTGCGAACCGTTGCCATGGTGCACATCGATATCCAACAACGCCACTTTCCCGCGGGTGCTCAAATAATTGGCAGCAATCGCAGCATTGTTAAAATAACAATACCCTCCCATACGATTTTTCTCTGCGTGGTGTCCTGGAGGCCTACAAAGCGCGTATGCATACCGCTCTCCACGCCGCACCAACGATGCAGCAGTTAACGCGGCCATCGCAGATCCGCAAGCGGCCTGATAGGTAGTGTTATTTACTGGTGTGTACAAATCAAACGCATACTGCCCGCGTAACGCTATTGGGTTTGTTATATCGCCATGTTGTATATAAGGAAATACCGAAGGATAGGTATAAGTACTCCCTGCCTGCCTTCCTGCTTCCGCTACATAACGCACATACACAGGATCATGTACCGCCTCTATCCAAGACAACGGAAACCGTTTTGGCAATGTTACTCGAATTCCTGATGTGTCACGAAGTGCTTCATGTATTTGCTCTATGCGTTGAGGCACTTCTGCATGCGGTTCTTTTTCACCATTAAAAATCTCCGATGGCGGCCGATGACGCACATGATGTGATGGATAAACGATGATCATAAATCTCCTTTCAATATCTCGCGCCGAGACGCGGGATCATATATGGTTTGTATAGTCTGGTCAGGTAAATGCATCATGGTGAAATCTCTTTTCCCATCTGGCTGCAATCCGTCACCGACTCTCACATTTTGTATAAGCATCTGGGGGATCGCCCTTCCATGTATTGTTCTCGTAGGGACTTCCATACCACTCGCAAATCCCACATGATGCGCCCCGGAATGATAATTGGTTTCAGCAATGATGACAGGATGTAAACTTCCTATATCTTCCAAAATTTGCGCATTCAAATGCGACACTGCGGCTGCGGCCAATCCATGACGATTGGTGTCATCCGAACGGCGCCACTCTGTGTTTTCGATAATGGGTAGCCGTAACCCGTCTACAACCGGCAAATCGAGACGCTCAGCGGTAGCTAACGATACAACTCGATTACTTCTGGGTTCGATAACTGCAGTAAACCACACAGATCTTTCTTTGGGTCGCCTTTTTTTATTGTCGATAAGATCATTGTGCAATTTCTGCACCCCCGCCTCATCCCATTCAAAACTATTTTCCCAAAGGCGATGAATTTCGTGTATCCGGTCGCTGGGTATATTGCGTATAAACGTATACCCTTCACGCTGTAATTCCCCGATACGTTCGGCCGGAGTCTGAAATGATGTTCTTTTAGCAGCATCAACGCGGCCGACCATCTCGGCAACCGGTCGGAGAGGTAAACGCGTAGGATGATTGACCGCTCCCAACATCATCCATACTGGAGAACTCCTGCGCCCATGATATGTATAAGAAGTCGGGACTGCTGCTTCTACTAAATTTGATAATTTTGGTGACCCGAGCGCTTCGCGCAATACGTCCTCCGTCACAAATGGGCGCGCAACCACTCGCGTTACCCCTCTACGACTTTTTCTCACCATCTCCCTACCGATTGCCCCTAACCGTTCGAGCACACCTATCTCGGAAATAACACCATTAGGGTAGTTGAGATAACCACGCTCATACGACCGGTACGAAAATCCCGGCGCTCCCGTGCTTCCTGTATTTACATTTGATAGCTGTTCGATCATATTTTCCCCCACAAAAAAACCCCTCCTGAGAGGGGCTTACGGAAATTTCTACTAATTAATTATTTCCCACAAGCTGCCCTCCCGGTTTGGGATTGTTTCTTTGACTTCTTGGAAACAAATTGGGCGCTCATAGACATAAGTTCCTATATATACACGTATTCTCCCGGTCCGTCAATACCTGAAAGCTGGATTTCTATCCAACCACAAAATACGCGGCGCCGCAGTTTGCAGCCGCATACCAGAGCAATCTACGACAGTATGCGGCTGCAAAACGTATTTCTGATAATTTATGCGCTCACTCTTGATTTTCTTTCATTTGGCCTTGTAAATGTACTACTTTTCACTCTCCACTCTCCTGACATAATACTTCTCATAACCGCGCCAACGGTCGTATGCTCATAGTGACCCGGAACATCTTTCACCATGGCGGGGGCTTGAGCTGAAACAAAGGGCTTATCACCCCTGCCAGGCCTTCCTTGTTGAGCGCTGAATCTAACCACCCGATGCCGCTCTTTCCCGTCAACCAATACAACACTGTGTGGTTTATACATATATTTTCACCTCCTTTCACCACAAAAAATCCCGCTTTCGCGGGATATTGAGTTCACTTTTTTACTGTTTACTTACTTTTCCATGAGACCCAACCCCCGCGATGATGCGAGAATAAGAAGGCTCATAAGACTAATACGCGTGAAATTCATAGGTATGCGTTTATGATTATTCGATACCGAGGACTTTATAAAGAATTTTACCAGCAGGTGCTTCCACTTCTACCTTTTCTCCAACTTTCTTCCCGAGCAACGCCTTGCCGAGAGGAGACTCATGGGATATTTTTTTGCTCGCTGGGTCAGCTTCCCACTCTCCCACCACAGTAAAGGCTTCTTTTCTACCGTTAATATGGAGTGTCACCTTGCTGCCGACATCAACCAAGTCTTTGGTATGGGTAGTCACTACCTTGACGTCATGGAGCACCATTTCGAGCTCCGCAATGCGACCATCGATAAACGACAGATTTTGTTTCGCATCGGTATATTCGCTGTTTTCGGACAAATCGCCCTGCTCGCGAGCTGTAGCCAAGCGAGTTACTGCGGCTGGTCTTTTTATGTTCAGCAGCTCATCATATTCAGCTTTAAGCGTATCTAACCCTTCTTGGGTCACGACTATTTTTGTGTTGTTCATATTCATAGTTTAGGTTAAAAAAAACCTCCCCACGCGACAATTAAGGCCAGGGAGCTGATAATTTCTCTTGTGAGCCTCAAGTGAGGCTCGCAAGCGTAGCTAAGATTGTCTCAAACTCATTTTCCCTTGTCAAGGCGTATAGTTTATTAGGTAAAGCGGAAATAAATCGAGGCTAGCTGAGGCTAATAAGTATCGCGCCAATCGCCATAAACAATCCCCCCAAAAGAATACCGAAACTTACCTTTTCTTTGAGAATAACAGCTGCAAGAACGATCGTGATTATGAGACTTAGCTTATCTATGGGTGCTACCTGTGACGCTTTTCCCAGTTGCAACGCGCGAAAATAAAACAGCCACGATAATCCGGTGGTAATGCCAGATAGCACCAAAAACCACAACGAGTACTGGGAAATAGACGATAATTTTTGCGCGGTACCCTGCCAAAACACTATTCCCCAGGCAAAGAAGAGAATAACAACGGTGCGTACCGCTGTCGCTAAGTTAGAATCGACATTTTTAATACCGATTTTTGCAAGTATTGCAGTGAGTGCAGCAAATACAGCAGAAAGGAGGGCATACACAAACCATGACATGTCATTAGTATAGCACTCGATACTACTTGTTACTTTTCTCAATAGCTCGACTCAGGAGATAGTATCAAGAAGTTTCTATGGGCGCTTCCAGCGTATCGCCCCAACGGATATTTTTGGCTTCATTATAAATGGCTTTATGTCGTTTCAGCACCCGAGCGTTCGTCACTCCTTCGCGGGTTAACACTGGCACTGTTAAAAAGCCTTTGAGTTTTTCTATCCTTCCGATACACAGACCCCATATAGCTTTTTCTCCAGGGACATTCCCCCATGCTACATAACTGTATTTGGTATCTTCCCAATCAGATGCCATAAGTGAACTGTCACGCATACTTTGACGGATTCGCCGCTGAAACTCGGGTCGCTGAAATCGTTGGGAAAAATGTATCCAATATGTTTCACTTTCAACAAATGTATTGTCTACGTAAGGAGCGACCAAATGTTGTGTCTTTTCCACCTCACGAGCAACTTCGCGAACAATGTTATACCCCACTGCAGTACCCGGCTCTATCACCACAACCAACCCCGAACTTTTTGCTGATACTTTTTCTATCACGAACGCCCGTTCTTCCTCCGGAAGCTCATTGAGTACGTTGGGAATGATAATAAGGTCATATTTCGTGGTGTCCTCGGAAGATACCCATTTCACTATGTCACTTTTTACCCATGTGGCTTGTAGCGCCATTTTCGAATCATAGTGCAGCTCTTGGGCAAGCGTTAAAAATGGCTGTTCACGATCAACACCAATCGCGGATGTGATGCTTTGCCATATCGATTTCGCGGCCCATATACCGCTCCCAGGGCCACACCCCAATTCCAACACACTTTTGGGTTGCCACGCGGGGATTCGCTCCTTAATCTGTGATAATGCACTCGCAATTTGGGCATAGGTTGCCGGAAATCTAAGTGCCAAGTACGCCACGCAATCCGCAGGCTTCTGGATATGGGGCTGCAACGGATTAGCGCCTTGCAAATAGCGCTCATGAAGCTCTTTTGCGTGCACGCTCAACATGCGGGCGTCACTTCGCGAGAGGATACGTGCGGCACTTTCCGAAATTTGAGGTGGAAGATTAATAAATGTTTGCAAGGTAAACGGATTATATCAGATAAATAGAAAGACTTATAGTATAATACAAGGCTATTATGACAAAAGAGGTTCTATTTACCATGCCCAGAACCAAGTCGAGGCTGGATATCTCCATGTATCCCGAAGGATTGTCTGCCTACGGAAAAGGGTTAGGGATAC
>DJCU01000042.1 GCA_002430725.1 Candidatus Gottesmanbacteria bacterium UBA5942 | reverse complement strand
AGCATAAATACGAGCTAGATAATCATATTCACAGAACACCCCGAAGAACTCCTAAAAAATTGAACAATAGTATATATGAAGGCATTATCCCTAAACCTATGCCAATAAAGAAAACCCTTGTTTTAGGTTCTGTACCGTCTGTGGTGAATACACTATTGGAAACCCAAGTCGCTTCGCTTCTTTTATACGCCGCTCTTCGCTCCCTACTCTCCGCACCTCTCCCAATAAGCCAACTTCTCCAAAAGCCACCGCCTTTGGGTCAAGCGCTTTATTTTTAAATGATGAAAGAATTGCCATAGCAATCGCTAGATCGGCCGCAGGCTCAGCGATCTTGAGACCGCCGCTGACATTGACGAATACGTCAAATCCTCCAAGCGGTACATTGAGACGTTTGGATAAAATCGCAACTAACAACTGCAAACGGTTATAATCAACACCGCTTGCCACCCTCCGTGGCATCGCAAGTTGTGTAGAAACCACTAATGCCTGAATTTCCACAAGCATCGGACGAGTTCCTTCAAGGATAACTGTCACCGCTGACCCAGAAACATTTTTTACTCGATCTTGTAAGAATAGCGCAGAGGGATTGGCTACTTCCTTTAGCCCTTCACCTGCCATTTCGAAAATTCCCACTTCTTCGACAGCCCCGAACCGGTTTTTGAGTGTCCGCAAAATTCTCGCGTTCGCAAACCGCTCCCCCTCAAGATACAACACTGCATCTACCATGTGTTCTAATACTTTCGGACCTGCTATCGCTCCTTCTTTCGTGACATGACCCACAATAATCATGGGTATTCCCTGTGCTTTGGCAGCAGCGATTAAAAGCTCCGCACTATGCCTTATTTGTCCCACTGACCCTGCCATCCCCTCCAATTCAGAACTCGACAACGTCTGGATAGAATCAACAATAACCAAATTGTTCGCTGTAAGCGTTTGGAGTGAACTGACTATGTTTTCTACATTTGTTTCCGACAATATCGATATGTTTTTACCCTCAATCCCCAGCCGTTTTGCCCGCAACTTCACTTGTTCCGCTGACTCTTCTCCTGATACATACAAACCGCCCGCCTTCCCCAATACATGGAGAAGTAATGTGGATTTCCCTATTCCCGGGTCACCGGCAAGGAGTGTTACACTGCCCGGGACAATTCCCCCACCGACCACACGATCAAATTCTTCAAATCCGCTCTTCAGACGGTTCTTTTCAATGTGTTTGACATCTGAAAGACGTATCGGCTTCAAGCCGCTTCCTCTACTGTTAACAGTTAACTGTTTACTGTTTGTTGCAACGTCTTTGACCGTTTCAATAAGGGTATTCCATTCGTTGCAATTGGGACATTTCCCATACCACTGGGGAGTTTCATAGCCGCATTGCTGACAAATATAGGAGGTACGTAGCTTCATACCGAGGTATTGTACACCAGAAGAGAACCGTTCGTCTTTACTGCCGCTTTACACCAGTTAATGCATCCATAAATTGACGGCGAGTGATAAGAAACGCGGTGCTGTCAACCGTTTCGCTAGCGTGATATTTCAAGCTGCCGAGCGGCCATCCGCCAAGCTTTTTCATTGCAGCAATATCAGATGGATCAAGCTTATTGTCTGAAGTATGGGTAACCCAAGTCGTCACTGCACGCACATCTTTATATGCGTCATCCATAAATACTTTGGCGAGTGCCTGCTTATTGGCGCTTACCTCCATATCTTTTGCTGCTTCGTTTTTGGCAAATGATGACAGTTCGAGCACCGCACCATGATCGTATGCACGCATTCCCCTTTTAAGCAGCCAATCATTGATTGACCCGTTATGCTCAGGGGCATACACATTTACAAATCCAGAAACATTGGAAACGTCCGTAAAATCAGCCTGTTTATCACCAAAAAGCCATAAACCTTTAGACCCTGCGAGCCACTCTGCAGGCGTTTCTCCAGTATTCCCCGTCATAGGAAGCATGCCTGCCTCTCCAGCACTCTGCTGCCCTAATTCAGTCAACGCTTGTTCAAATCGGGGAAGACTTCGTTCGGTCACTGCAACGAGTGAAACCGGTTCTTTGCTCAATAACTCGCGCATTTGTGCGCGAAATCCCATAGGTTGTGGTGCTTCCATTGAGTTCATCATACGTATAAACCGACTCAATAGTCAAATAAATATACTCGAAAGACAGATGTCTACCACAGAGCGCCATCTGCTTTGGGATAAGGGTTTGGGGAAAAACCTCCGGTTTGTCCTCCAAGTGATTAGCGGTATCCGATGGGTTTTTCTGTAAGCGCCATGGAGAGCGAGATCTTGCGCTGATCTGGCTTCACATCCTCGACCAGACACGTAATCTCTTCGCCAACTTTTGGCTCAGTTCCAGGGGTGACTTTACTGATATGAATAAGTCCTTCTACTCCAGGAGTAAGCTCCACAAATATTCCATAAGGGCTTACACGAGTAACTTTTCCTTTGACTTGGCTATCTTTTTCAAACATATCCAAGACATGTTCCCATGGATCTGGTAAAAGCTGCTTGACGGATAGGGTCACTTTACCGCTTTTCTCATCGACCCCTGCAATCTTTACTTTAATCGTATCCCCTGCCTTGAGATATTGGTTTGGATCATCAACCTTTTCCCAGGCTATTTCAGAAATATGAATAAGCCCTTCTATCTCATGTTTCGTACCTTCTTTTTCTACCGTAAATTTGGCAAATGCGCCAAAAGGAGCAACACCGGTAATTGAGGCCTCAACGGTAGTATCAACCGGAATAACATCGAGTAACTCTTTCTGCTTTGCGAGCACCGCTTCTTCGGTAATCGCGCGCTGTGAAAATACGAGCCTGTTTGTCGCTGGATCTACCTCAATCACTTTGACTTTGAGGCGGCGTCCTGCTGATTTATCAAGCTGCTTTGCAACTGTTCCATCGAGCTGACTCATGGGGATATACCCGCGAATACCACCGTAATCGACAAGTACCCCACCCCGCACCGGGTCACGCAATACAACGTCAACAGATTCTCCACTCTTTTGCACATCAGAAAGTGTTGTCCATCGCTTTTCAAGCAACGATTTACGGATAGATAAGACACTCTGTCCCCGATCGTTTTCTGCAACAATCACTTGGGCGGTAACTGTATCGCCAACCTTAAGCTTCGAAAGCATGTCGCGATAGTTTTCGATCTCTTTATCCATCACCACACCCTCAGTCTTACTGCCGGTATCAAGCGCAATTTCGCGCGCTGAAATACGGGTGATGGTCGCGGTGACGGTGTCACCTTTTTTGAGACCTTTTAGCTGATATCCAGTGCTTTTTAAGAGTTCCTCCATGCTGGAGGCGCCTTTTGAAGTTTTTGATTTCGGAGCCTTTGTATCCTCCGCTTGTGGTTTACTGTCTGCTGATGTTTTTGCCATTCATTAATTCCGCCTTTCTTTTAGGAT
Source organism: Candidatus Gottesmanbacteria bacterium UBA5942 (assembly GCA_002430725.1). Taxonomy (GTDB): domain Bacteria; phylum Patescibacteriota; class Microgenomatia; order UBA10105; family UBA927; genus UBA927. The sequence goes on along the minus strand of DJCU01000042.1, from coordinate 57,915 downwards.
GAGGAGATTATACACGATTAGGATGGTTTACTCAACCGAGAGCATACATAGTCACCTCGTGTACAACCTTATTCCAAAGCTTCAATCAGGTGATATAATCGCATCAACCCATGACTGAAACAGAACGATCTTCCGAAAAGCCATTGGCAATTGAAAAAATTGCCCAGGGTGATTGCGTCTTATACGCTACGGACATCCGTGCCAATTCTTTTTTCGATGCAACACAAAACGAAGCGCAACAGCTCCTGGCGCTTACTGAGATATCCAAAAAAATTACTGCTGCCAAAGAAAAAATTATCGGAACAGCGCTTCTGAGCACATCATCTCAGGATAACTGGCCAGCCTCAAAATTACGTTCAACACTTATCGTCATCGGCACTTCCCCCATTACCCACCCCCGAGAGCCACTAAGTAAAGAGGCACAACGGGACTATAAAACTCAAGCTACACCTGATGTACTCACTGGAACAGCAATGTTAGCACCGGAATGGCGGAATCTATATAAAGGAACTCTTTCAAAAGAAGTATTAAAACCAGTGGTATATTTTGCTGATGAAGCAGTAAAGAAACTCGGTAAAAATATTAATATCTCCGCTCATTTACCGGATCTTGGCGCGTGGACAACGTACATGATGGCCACCCGCCGGTCAGAAATTCCATTTTTAAACGTCAGCCGCGTTATGCAACCATGACCTCCCTGCTCCGTTCACTCTGACCCCATCAAAAAATCCCGCACTACTGCGGGATTTCAGGCTTAACACAACTTTCAAATGAAATAATAAACGCTTTCGTTTTATCTTTGAGTCCCCCGGCCTCGACCTATCTTCCAGGTTCCTTGCGAAACGAGTATTGTTGGCGCTAATGTGTTTCACTTCCCTGTTCGGAATGGGAAAGGGTGGTGCCACATCGCGTAAGAGACCGAAAGGCTCAAAGATAAAACGTCTTTTATTATAAAGGTAATTGCAACATAAGGGAGAATGAACCAACCTAATCGCAGTCACTTAGCCGAGGAGAACGGGTCGTTGATACCTACCGAAAGATAAGTACTCAACAATCCTTTGTTCCCCACAACATCGACCGATTAGTACGGATAAGCTAAACACCTTGCGGTGCGTACACTCTCCGCCTATTAACGTTGTCATCTCCAACGGGTCTGATAACGATTCTTCATCTTGGGATGGGCTTGGCGCTTGAGATGCTTTCAGCGCTTATCCCGAACGGATCTAGCTACCCTGCGCTGCCGTCACGAATGATCGACAACAGGCACACCAGGGATCCGCCCCTCCAGGTCCTCTCGTACTATGGAGAGCCTCCCTCAAGAATCTAACGCCCACACTGGATAGAGACCGACAATTGTGTTACCTGCATATCGCTATGCAGTTCGGACTATATCTTCGATGACAACAGTTAACAATGAACAGTTAACTTTTAACCAGAATTATCTGGTTAATTGTTAATAGTCAAAAGTTAATAGTTATCTCCGTCTGACATGTAGTCTCTGAGGGTTCTCTCCTCCACATTTTGTGGAAAAAAGCCTTCCCTGCTGATTGTCTGCACCGGATGGATTATTACTCCGATATGATCGGAGTACCACCGGATACTCAGAGTTTCCAGCAAATAGTCAGATTTCCCCCGCCGACATCATAAATATAATGATGGCGGGGTGTTTTCGTTTTTTATAACAGTTTTTATTATTCTCAATGGGGTTCGTAATAAAACATCGGAAAACCGACAGCTCTTTGTGATGGAGTCTATCTCATCACGGTCTACTGTCTTACGACGTTCTGAACCCAGCTCGCGTACCCTTTTAACCGGCGAACAGCCGGACCCTTGGGAGCTTCTCCACCCCCAGGATAGGATGAGCCGACATCGAGGTGCCAAACCGCCTCGTCGCTGTGGACGCTCGGAAGCGATCAGCCTGTTATCCCCGGAGTAGCTTTTATCCGTTAAGCCCGCTCCCTCCCACGAGGGATGCGAGGATCACTATCACCTACTTTCGTATCTGCTCGACCTGTACGTCTCGCAGTTAAGCTGGCTTGCCGCGATTGCACGACACGCCCTGGTTTCCATTCAGGGTTAGCCAACCTTTGTACGCCTCCGTTACATTTTTGGAGGCAACCTCCCCAGTTAAACTGCCCATCTGACAGTGTTCTGTTCCAGGATTTTTATGCTGGAATAAGTAAGATTTCATCATTTCGAAGAGAGGTATTCCACTGTTGCCCGAAGGCTCCCTCCTATGCTCGACAGTCAAAATAATGTCTTCAGTGCCAAATTACAGTAAAGCTTCACGGGGTCTTTTTGTCCAAGTGTGGGTAGGCCGCATCTTCACAGCCATTTCAATTTCGCCGAGTTATAGTTCAAGACAGTTGCTATGTCATTCTACCTTTCGTGCGGGTCGGAACTTGCCCGACAAGGAATTTCGCTACCATAGAACAGTTATAGTTACTGCTGCCGTTCACCGGAGCTTAAAAAGCTAGCTTCCAACTTGCGAAGGTCACCAACCATTTTTAACTTACCGGCACTGGGCAGGTGTCAGCCCCTATACGTTGCCTTTCGGCTTCGCAGAGACCTGTGTTTTAGTTAAACAGTTGCATAGCATCATTTACTGTGACCCGGATACGATCCGGGTAGGGCATCTCCAAAAAGTTACGCCCAGCTTTTGTTGCCGAGTTCCTTGAACTACTCTCACTCGCTTGCCTTGGTACTCTAACACCAGCGCACCAGTGTCGGTTTGCGGTACGGACGACTATGTGTTCCTCAACGAGGCTTTTCTTGGAAGCGAAACTATGTACGTTGCCCGCAGATTGCTCCTTGGACTCCCCATCGTTCCTTTAGTTAAACATGAAAACGGATTTACCAATTCTCACTACTTTGGAACTTAGCGGCATTTCAGCCGGCACACCTATTCCCCTTCGTTACCCCTTTGAGTCTTAATCAACACACAATCGGTACGGGAATATCAACCCGTTATACATCGAGCTACGCCACCATAGAGTGGCCTCGCCTTAGATCCGACTTACCCGAAGACGACGAACGTTGCTTCGGAAACCTTGCGCATTCGGCAAAAAGGATTCTCACCTTTTAACGCTACTCATGCCGGCATTCTCACTTCTATCCGCTCCACACTGGCTTAAGCCATATGCTTCACTGCAAATAGAACGCTCCCTTACCACTCACTTCAATATAAATACTGAAATAAATCTCTGTCTTCGGCGCTATGCTTGAGCCTCGATCATTTTCTGCGCCGCAGTTTTCATCCAGTGAGCTGTTACGCTATCTTTAAAAGGTGGCTGCTTCTAAGCCAACTTCCTGGGTGTCTTAAAACCGCGACCTCATTAACCACTTAGCATAGACTGAGAGGCCTTAGACGAAAGTCATGGGATGTTTCCCTTTAGCCACACGAGCTTAGCCCCGCATGACTGACTGCCTGGATAGCGGTATCTGTATTCGGAGTTTCATAGAAAGACCTCGCTTTCGCTTGGCGTTTCTGTGAGTGCTCTACCCCAGTACCACTTCACCAGACGCTATACCTAAATATATTTCAGGGAGAACCAGCTATCTCCGGGTTCGATAGGCATATTACCCCTAACCACAAGTCATCTCACAGATTTGTAACTCTGACGAGTTCGGGCCTCCTTCCGGATTTCTCCGGAACTCACCCTGCTCATGGTTAGCTCACCCGGTTTCGGGTCTATTACGATGTACAAATCGCCCTATTCGGACTCGGTTTCCCTACGCCTCCCCAAGGTTGACTTGGTTAAGCTACGCACATCGAAATAACTCACCGGCTCATTCTTCAATAGGCACGCGATCACCCACCTTACGGCGGCTCTCGCTGTTTGTTAGTCGACAATTTCAGGTACTATTTCATTCCCCTTCCGGGGTGCTTTTCACCTTTCCCTCACGGTACTCGTTCACTATCGGTGCTGTTTGTGTGTTTAGTCTTGGAGGATGGTTCCCCCAGCTTCCCACAAAGCCTTCGTGCTCCATGGTACTTGGGAACTCCATAGAGGAAACATAGATTTTGCATACGAGACTTTCACTCTCTCTGGTCGTGCATTCCGGCACGTTCTGCTATCCATGTTTCTCCCATATTAGGAGCCCCACAACCCCACTCCTTGCGGAATGGTTTAGACTCTTCCGTTTTCGCTCGCCGCTACTTGCGGAATCTCATTCGATTTCTTTTCCTCTCCCTACTTAGATGTTTCAGTTCAGGAGGTGCCCTACAGTACTACTACCCTCAATCTTTCGATTGCCTTCATAGTACGCTGCGCATAAATGCGCGGGTTTCCCCATTCGGAAACCGCCGGATCGCAGGATGTTGACTCCTCCCCGACGAATATCGCTGCCAACTACGTCCTTCTTCGGCACAACAGCCCAAGGCATCCATTATCGACTTGTAGCGTTGCGGAGAACAAAAGATACCTAGCAAAGCCAGGTTCCTCGTTCCCTCGACAAAAATGGCCACGATAAGAAGGAAACATTCCCCCTTACGCGGCAACTACCTCATACTTACTATCAATTTTGTACAACAGGAATTTCACCTGAGAATGTACAAAAGTCATTTGAAAGTTATGTTAAAGAGCAACTCGCGCTCTTGTCGCGAGGATACATATTATATATAGGTATCCTCGATACACGAGCTATGTGGACCCGGGCGGAGTCGAACCGCCTGCCTCTTCATTGCAAATGAAGCGTTCAACCAGGTAAACTTCGGGCCCTTCCCTACTCAGGAAAGATCCGAAAGCGAACCTGAGCAGTTCTCTCCGTTGATCCAATTGTTAAATGTGCAAAAAAGGGACAAAAAATCCCGCCTTCTATGCGGGATTAGGACTCTCTCCTTAAGTAAGAAGCTCTACGTCACACGCAAACATCGCCGATTTCGGTTGGTTTTGTATGATGTGGTGGTTCTCATGAAAAAGAAAAGTCTTGCCTCCGCATTCCGTATCGCCGAATATTGGCGAACAAAGGCAAAAGGTATTTTAACCGAGGTTATTATCTTATGTCAACAGTCAACTATCACAATCCAAATCTGGCAATGACATCCGGGGATATCAACTTTGCGGATTTACCATCTTCAGTGACTGCTCTGCGCATATGTTTTATATAAATACCCAACGCCATGTAGATCATTTTTCCTGTTGCTGTATGAAGAGAAGATTTCTCCTGCCAGCCCGAAATTCGGGTCACTCCCTGCTCAAACAATGCTCCAGCAACCGGTATCTGGGATATGATACGAAGATATCCTTCAAGGGTTGCACCATTTACCAAATCATTTGTCTTATCAAATCCTGTCTGTATGGTGTCTGCGCCTTTATCTGACATCTCATGGATAAATCCCCGCTTCCCCGTTTTATCCTCCACGTACATATTACCCAATGCTGTTGCATATTTATCATTTAGTACATCGATAAGTTTCATAAATGAAAGAAGATTGGCATTATATCGGTGATCATCCGCGGTAAGTCCTTCTCCTTTTCTTTCTGTCTTCTTCAGACCAATGAGAGGCATGCTTGTAGCAGCATCAAACGCGGTAAATAGTGCGATGATCCCCGCATACGCTTTCACCCGCTCGAGACGTTCGCCCGCGTTTCCATAATCCCGCCCGCCACGAAAATCCGTGTCGATATTCCGGACATGCGTTCCGATATTTTTGAGGAATGTACCAGGACTCGATATCCATTCGTAACTTGCGTCACGAAACGCATCCCATTTAATCGGCCTCGCCTCTTTGGTATACGGGGAAAACTCGCCCACCTGATAGAGCTTTTCTGCCTGCTTCCGCTCGTGGGCAACCAAATCCTGCTTCCAGCTTGCGACTGGGTCTTTGAGCATGGCTTGTGGTGTTTCTTTGGTCGTCATACAAAAAGAATGCCCTATGGCATTATGTAAAATTATACCATAGAAATTAGCCTATAACAAACAAGAATTTAGGGAGATTATTTGGCGAGCGCTTCTGCCACAGCCCTATCGATCGCCTTTTGACCGGCGTTCGTAATGTGGTAGCCAAGTAACCCTTTTGAGGCAGCAATATTGGCGTATTTGACCACTTTTGAGTGCTCAACCGTGTGGTCAAGCTTATTTTTCACCCATCCGACACCCGGAATTTCGGCAAGCAAGCGAAATACCGCTTCGACATCGGTCGGATTGACAAAATTCTGCATTTCGGTGGCAAACAGTGGGAGTCCTTTGTATTTCAACAGCGTCACTTTTTTGTCGCCGCCGAATACCTGCATGATTGCATTTGCCCAGTCAGAAACGACTTCAGCCGTTCCTTTAACATAGGTTGCTTCAGGCACACCGGTGAGCGTGCGTGCAAGCGCGTTGGTGGCACCTACGTAAGCAGAGTCAGAACCCCACTCTTCGATAAACTTGACACCCTCTTTTATAGCATGCTGTGTGCGGATACTGTCTTTTGCGGCGCTAATTTTGTCTTCAAATCCTTCCGGCTTTGCGTGACCCAACTGGGATATTGTCCCTTTAAGGCCATCGATGCGAGGATCAAATACCTTGTTAATCGCCCATTTGGCAACGGCACTTTCTGCTAAATCGATACCCAATCCCCCGACAAGCATCGAGGTGTTAAAGAATACGCGCTTTGCGAAATCTCCGGATTTGTATTCACCGCCATTTTTGGGGGCGTGAGGACCTTCATTCATAATCCGCTGAAACCCCTGTTCTGAGGCGGAATATTGGCGTTGTGGTTTAGTTTCTACGTTCATAAAATTACAAAAATTCAGCCTTATGCTGAAGTTTAGACAGGAGTGTACCACAACACTAGTCCTATAGCAAGTAGAGATTTATTTACCTATCCGGAGCTAATTGAGTGGCTGAAGAATAGCCGTACCCATCACAATTTCGTCAATCGTGTCTTGGTTCTTTTTTCGTTCTTCTTCGGGCATGTCCTTCATTATCATAGTAAGGAGTTCCAGTATCTCTTCTCCCCGCTTTCCCATGGCTTCTTTGTACTCACGGTCAAACGCATCAATGCCCTCCTCGAGCTTCTTTTTATCGTCCTCACTTGCATCAGTAAGCTGCACCAAAAGTTGTACTTTTTGTGCATCTGAAAACAACCGCGTTGCCTGAATTTTTTTATGTATCATCGACTTTGAGGTCATATTCCTCCTGTATTTTTTTATCTTTCCAATTTGACTTGCCTACATATACTTTATCTTTACTATAGTCACGCTTTTCGTTATACGGCTTCCGATCACCTCCGCGATCTTTCCAATTCTCTTTTTTTGGCATGAACACTTTTTTCCCTTCCAATCCGCCTTTTTCTTTCCGTACCTTTCGTACTTCCTTGAAGTTACGAATAAGGGTAGCAAGACCTCCACTAATCATATCAATTCCCAATACTGTTACAGGATTTGAAATATCGACAAACTTATGGATAAATTTCTCGAGATTTCCCCCCTCCTCTGGGACATGCAATTCCCCTATCCTTCCCTGTAACGCTTTTTTTCTCTCTTTTAATTTTTCTATTTGATCACTCATCGGAGACACTTGTACATCCTTTACTCTGTCATAGTAGGATCTCGAAGCAAATTGAGCCATCTTGTCATCAAGCGCCTCGATTTGCTCTGTCACTATCGCGTTTGTCCCCCGTTGTGCATCAAATTGCACTTTACCCGGCAGATTTGGCGAAATTGGCTTTACAAACGCCTCCATAGCATCTGCAGTCAATGCGGTGAGTAAATGTTTTGGCTCTGCTTTAGGGAGTAATGGCTGCGAGCGGAACGCGAGAAAATTATAAAATATGGCAAGCGACAAATCCTGCGTTCCCTCTTTCATCAGGTGATACATGCGGGCGTTAAAGTCGCTTTTTTGGGCAAATCTATTCATCGCTTCCGCCATCCCTGTCCCGAATTTGGATTTGTCATAAAACGGAATATCACCCTGCCACACCTTGTCCCATACAAAATTCATGGATTTCTCTAGCCCAACTCCGATACCTGTCGTCACAAAACCGCGGGCAGTACGCATAAGCGCGCTATCACCGTCAAATTTATCTGCAGCCATCTGGTTTGCCGTACTCACATCTCGTAGCACGTCACCGACCACATCCCCGAGTTTTTTTAACGAAGATTTCTCACGTGATTGCGCAGTCTCAGGCTTTGGGGCGCCTGAAGACCACGACTCTTTTGGAGGAGAAAATGATTGTTCCTTGTGTTGCATAACTCTTATCAGAGTACTCTGTTTAGCGTATTACGGTCAAGACGCGGGCGCTGCCATGGTCAATGTGGCAGTGTGTTGCCTCAATTTTTCTAACAGCTGTTGCTTCTCCTCGGGAGCAACTCCAACCTCATCAAGCGCTTGCTCAAATCGCTTTGTCGCATCATTCACTCGGCTTCCCAGCTGCATTTCTCTTGCACGTGCCCGATCATTATAGTTTGTAAGTATTTCAGCAATCCGCTCACGATATGTTTCCGGCAAAAGTGCTGGATTATCCAATAGCTCCCTCTTCTGCTCGGCGTTTAATACCTTACTCTCCCTCACTATATCGATAAATTGAGTGATATTTTGTTTCATACTATTTTTGCGCAACGTGCTCTAACACTAATTCCACATCTTTCTTTTGTGTTTCTTTGGCAGCAAGCATAGTAAGCGCCACATCAAAACCATACGGTAAAACACCCTCCCCTCTCAACAACTGCTTATTGAGGGCTATATACATATTTTCTACTTTGGCTCCAGCCAATGGAATTGCAGAAAGCGTACGAAACCCTGCCTCTATAGAACCTGGGTTAATAATCGAATTTAATAACCAATGGATAGGCTTTTTATCACTCGGGGTAGCAAGCGACACTGCGATGTTACCGACTGATGCCAACGCGTCAGATATTGGCGACACAAATGCCACATCATCACGATTTGTCGTTTCTTTGACTGATTTATCAGAAAACAGACCAATAAGCTTATCAGAAAGCATCTCCCACCCGGCTTTAAGCGCTTTACGGTTACCATTGGTGTCTGCTGCATCCAATGAAATACCAGACTTTCCCAGACCAATTTTCGTTATGTCTTTCCGAAGAAATGTTTTTTCAGCAAGATAGTTGGATACAAAATCAAGACCGGTATAAAAGCTTCCCATCACACTAAAGAGCAAAAACCGTTCTAATTTATGCGGTAGCTCTCTTCCGCGCCATTCTCCATCTAACTCATGAACAAACCGCTTAAAATCCTTGTGTTCTTTATACCGCTCTCTCGCTGATGATTTTTCCCGCAATAATTCCGCAGTTGCTGTCGCTAATTCACCTTGTGTATTGACCGCATCGATGCGCTCCGAAACAGCTTCAGGGGCAATAATGTCAAACAACTCTTGCATGTGCTTGTGATACAAGGTGTCTGCTTTTTTTACCTCTGGTTTTGGCGGGTCTGCTTTCCCTTCTCCGAGATAGACGTGGATTACTTTACCTCGATATTGCTGACTATAGTTTTCGGCCATACTTTTTAACCTTTAACTCTTAACTGGTAACAGTTGACCTAAAAAAAGTACCCGGGAACTTCTGGTTAATAGTCAAAAGTGAAAAGTTAATAGTTATCTTACGGTTTCCCTGTCCCCACAAATACCTGATTTTTTTGTGCCTCATCAAGATGAAGGTCATTATAGATCTCTTTCATATTCGTCAATATTTCATCTTTATGTTCGTTGATAAATTGTTGTTCCATGGCAAGAAATGTACCCAATGCGGCAACTTGTTTTTCATTAAACTCCGGTAACTCATCCAATAGCAACAACTTTTGTTCAGCGGTCAAAAGAACACTTACTTCGATAAGATCAACTAATGCGATTTTTTTGTTCATGCCATTCCTCCTGCTGAGACTGGTGGTCTTGGCTCAAATACTGCTGCCGCCCGCGCTACATCCTTCCCCTTACCCGTCACACGTGTCACTGCCAAGTTCCAGACGTCCTTCGTGAGTTTTCCATACGTTGCCACCTGATCAATCGTATTTTTCCCCATCTGTAATACCGCAGGGATTACATCAATTCCGTGGACTCCCACCATTTCACCAGCTGCAGTAGTAAGAGAAAGCCAACCTGGTACATCAGGAGTTAAATCGAGAAAATGCCAAATTCCTGCGCGTTTCTCAGGATTTCCCAATATTTTCATACCGGACAATTTTCTTTTTTCAAATTCCTTAAACGCCCACTTCCCCATGCCTGTTTTTCCTGCAGCTGCAGCAGCTGCATCAAGACTTTCATTTATTGCAACTTTCGTCACAGCTTTATTCCATTTCTCAGCACCCTTCATCGCTTTCTGTGCATCGCGGGCAGTTTCGTAAGAACTCACCGCAATATTTTTTGCAATATTTTCAGCTCTCACCGCTGCTGCCGCTTGTTCTCTTGCGACTACACTACCCGCGCGTGCTTTTTCATATAACGATCCAGCCTTCACTGCTTCCGGTGCGTTTTCTGCCATCGCCCTCCCTAGCCCTTTCCCGATTGCCTTAAGCTTTCGGAGTCCTTTTTCTGCTTTAAATGTTTGTACTCCTTTTTCAAATCCTTTGGTAATACCCACTGTACTCAAAAATGCTTTTCCTTCACCGATAATGGGGATAAGGCTCAGCACCGCAGCTCCTTGCGCCTTTATCTGCTTAAACTGTATTTCCTGCAATTTTTTGGTGTGTGGCTTCGCTGTCTCCCATAACGCTTTCATAAATCCCATTTCGGCAATATTTCTGCCTGCCACTGCCTGAGGATCTTGCCCTTGCGCTGCTATCTCCATCCGTGCATGATCAATACGCTCAGCAAGCTCGGGAGACATCACCACTCGTTCTTTTTGTGGAATTTCCGGCATTTCATCCATATATATAAAAGAGTATAGCAAATAAATACACTAGCTGGGCTTCGCTATTGCTTCCAGCACCTGATGGTCTCCTAACGATATTCCCTCAGGTTTTTTGTTTATTTTTTCAAAATCCACTATTTTTTCAGCGATCTTTTCAAATACTGGATCATGGGTGATAGCAACCACTGTCATATCCGGTCTATTTTTCCGAAGCTCCTCGATAATGTGCATCACCTGACGAGTAGATACTGCATCTAAATTTGCAGTGGGCTCGTCCAAAAACAATACCTTTGGGTCTTTTAATAACGCACGCGCGATACCGATTCTCCGCATTTCACCACCGGAAAAATGTTTTGTTTTCGTATCAAGCCTGTTGATTATCTGATCCAGTTTTAGATCACGAAGGACGCTCTGTATTCGATCATCCCCTATCTCTTCTTTTGTCCATAACAACAAATTTTCCCGTAATGTCATGTCTTCAAAATACTGTGGGTTTTGATTGGCATACGCAATTTTGGTAAACAACGACTGGTCGCCATATTTTTTAATCGTATCAATCGAAGCTCCTCCGTACCGCACTTGCCCTTCTTCCCCACTATAAAGCCCTACCAGATGACGGAATAGCGTACTTTTACCAATGCCGGATGGCCCTTTAATTGTCACAAAAGACCCTTGTGGAATATCAAGATTAACTCCATGTAATATGTGCTTAAATGTGAGATTTTCTACTTTAATATCAAAGTTTTTAAGTTCAGAAACAGGCATCCTCGCCTGTTCCCTTATACCTTGTGGATGATCAAGAAGATCGTAAGACCCCAACACTTCCTCCATCCGTTTAATATCCTGAATATCGGGAATAATCCGGTTCACAAATAAATGCGTTTTTTGAAGTAACATTTGCCGCAAATACTGCTGCTCTGCCTGAGATCCAGTGATACGAAACCAAGCGTCTGCCATGCTGTTAAACATATCCGATGCTGTATACGGATTTCCTAGTTGATTGACGCCATTTCGTATCTCGCCCCACAACTTCAGACCCTCGGTCGTCACTGGGATACCAATATCCATAACGTCAAGCAGCCTATTCATCGCCACGTCCTGCTTTCGCTTCTCTCGCATACCGCCCGCTTCGACAAAGTCACGTTCTGCAAGCGCGTGATACAATACATCACTTCCCGCTTCTGCATTACCAGTCGTCCGCACTGTTTCAAGCCCTTGTAGTGTCGTAAGGAGCTTCGTATTGACGATATCCCACCGCTTGAGCGCTTCATCATTTTGTCGTTGTATACGCTGTGCGTTCGGTTTCACCCTACCCTCCAGTATCACCTTTTTCACAAGTGATGCTGCGGCATCCCACCTGTTTATCATAAGCTGTTTTCCGATAGAGCCCCACATGGCATATTTCAAAGGAATGAGCTCTTCATACACCGCTGCCATGAGATCAATAGTCGCGTCTTTCCCACGATTTATGATCTCCATCATTTCTCCCGATGGTGTGTTATTGAGGTATTCAAAATTACGCATAAATAATGAATCCGCGATACGGTTATTTACTTGCTCCTGCAAACGTGTTCGCTCTGTCATAAACATTTTCCCTGCCATCTTCCCCGCCTGACGCTCCATAAGCCAGTACACAGGGCTTGCTAAAAATGGCCACGCGCTTTCAACGACAAGTTTTCCTAATCCTTTCCCCTTCTCTTTGAGCATACGCGGCACGTTTTCAACAAACCCCTTTGGACTTAATTTCTGGAGGTGTAACTCTCGAGCAACCTTACCAAAATGATGCGTCATAAGCATACGACCTTTTTGTGTCGTAAAACGTTGTCGCTGCATCCCGCTCAAAAAATCTCCCATCAGGGTGGTCACGCCTAACACATGACTAATTTTCCCCCACTCCTTTGTATCGACACCATAGTTGTGCACCATGTCTTCCACAACAGCTTTATATTCATCGAGATTAATATCGGGTAATGCTTCTGACTCCGGCATTGATTCGCTTTCTTGATATGAAGGATTAGATGACGATATTGAAAGACTCTTATCTGCGCGATTCTGTACCTCACGTATATCCTCAGATGACACAGGAATACCTTGGGCGCGTAAGTCTTTGGCCACTCCTGTGACCATCTTAGAAACATCCTTTGTATCGGGAGATTTTCCTTCCACTACTTGTGCAACAATTGGCTCTACTGATGCCACTGTGCTCGGCGAAACCAAAGGAAGCGAGTCGACCTTTGTAAGTCGCTCTGGTTGAAACGGTAGTTTTACGGAGCGTTCGACCGTCATATACCCTATTGTAACCTACCCAGCTTACTTCTTCGAGGGAGATGCGCTTGAGGCATAAAATACTTGGCGGTTTCCCAATGATTCTGCTTTCATGTCCGTAGGTTTATTCACTTCTGCAAAGTCTATAATCTTTTCTGCAATTCCTTCAAAGCTAGGATCGTGCGTCACTGCGACAACTGTCATGTCTGGTCTTGTTTTCCGCATTTGTTTCACAATATCCAACACCTGCTTTGCAGATGCCTCATCAAGGTTAGCGGTGGGTTCATCAAGGAATAGCACTTTGGGATCTTTGAGTAACGCCCTTGCAATACCTATCCGCCGAAGCTCTCCTCCTGAAAAATGCTTCACATTGCTATCCATACGGTCGGCAATGTGATCTAAATGTAAGTCGTGGAGCACCTGTGTCACTTTATCAGTATCCACCTGTTTTTTGGTCCACAACAAGAGGTTTTCCCGAAGGGTCATATTTTCAAAATACTGAGGATTCTGATTGGCATACGCCAATTGCGAATATATCGAATGTTCTCCATATTTTTTGATTGAATTAAGATCATGCCCACCGTAGGATACATTCCCCTCCTCCGCGCTAAAAAGCCCCAACATATGACGCAAAAAAGTAGTTTTTCCTATCCCAGACTGACCTTTAATTGTCACAAACGACCCTTGAGGAATATCCATCGAAACGTTGTGAAGAATGTTTTTAAATCGCAAATTACGAATTGATATATCAAAGTTTGATAAGCTTTCTACTGGTACTCGCGATTGTTCTCGTGGGCCTTCTGGAGTGTCCACTTGATCGTATGGTCCTAGTAGCTCATTCATCCTCCGAATATCCTGAAGTGCGGGCTGTATTTTATCGGTATAATCATGCACCATTTCTTCTATCATCGCGCCATTAATCCCTTCCAGTGCCATAGTACTTGTGCCCGCGAGCATCACGTTGAGTGATGGGTTGCTGAGACGATCAGCTTTCGGATTTTTATTGGTGAGCGCATCCCAATTCATAAGTGCTTCCCACCCTGCGGCAACGATTGGGATGCCGTACGTATAACCCAGGCCGTAATATGCTTCCTTTTTGTCTCTGTCACTTCGTGAAGAATCTGCCGCAACATCAACCTCATCGCTTTTGGACATATTGCTCTGCAGTTCTTCCATGGCGTTCACCATACTGTCTGTCGTACGCACCACTTCCAAACTCTGCAATGAGGACATAACGCGCGCATCGATAAGATCTTTACGTTTCAAATTTTCTGCCCGCGCTTTTAATATTTTCCGCGCGGTTTGTTCTCCATGCCGCGCAAGGAAAGGAATACGAATGAGCCCCAAAATACCCGCAGGCGGTGCTATCAAAAACTCGGTAGTCGTAATTGCCCCTAACGCAGCTATTTTGGGCAACATCCCTTTATATGTTATTCGCATAAGATCGACAGTCGCCTGTTTTCCTTTATCGACAATATTCATAATTTCCGATGCCGGCTTGTCATGAATAAATTCAAAATCACGCATAAACACCGACTGCGCAACCCGAGTGTTAATAGCAGAACGGAGCTTCATGGTGCTTTCTTCAAACTGTTTACTTATCTTTCTGCCATTCACAAGCGGTGGTATAAGTCCCAATACATACACATAGGGTAATGTTTCCTTGGCAATCGTCATTGCTCGCTTTAGGCGATCCCAGTTCCCTTTCGCGGCTGAAAACCCCACGACTTCGGCAACAGCCTTTTCGATATGTCCGGGGTTTGTTGCGTGTTGAATACCGTAGATACTGAGCGTTTCCAAGACTGTATTCGTGCGAATTTTGTCCGCAGCTTCATAAAATTCGGGTGCGATGGAAGAAAACTTATATGTTTTTTCTATGTCGGAGACGATATCTTTATACTCCGCCATATCTTTCTGCATCTCCGGTGAAAAAACAGTTTCTGAAACCCGCTTTCCGGCGCTAGCAGCCGCCTCTTTTACTTTCTGACCAAGTGATGACGTTTCCTGAGGTGTAAGCGGCGCATGATGTTGGGCAAAATCTTTGCTCACTTCGCCTACTAGGGCATTTGTCCCCTCTCTAATTGTTTTCTCATCTTGCTGCTCTAACGCGTGAAGCAATTTCGAAGACGCTTCTAAATTTTTGGGCGGTGTGGAGGGCTGTTCCAAAACACGAACCTCCCTATGGCGCAACGGTTTCGGCGCTTGTTCATTCATACAACGATTATAGCAAACATACGATGATGACAAGAAAAAATTACTGAAGAAGTTCGTCTAGCCCGCTCTGCACCAGAGAAGCTGCTCTTTGTAACTTCTTTTGGTCAGCAAGAGAGGATTTTATGACAATATCATGAAGCACCTCTGAAACTGATTTTTTATACTCAGAAACAGCTTTACTGTGCACCATATCAAACTCATCAATGATGCCCTCTAACGCTTTTATATCCGCTGACGCGTAGGTGTCGACTGCAGCAAGGATAGCAATCTTATCCTCATCAGTAAACAGGGTAGTATCTTTAATTTTTTGTTTCAAACTCATTTTGAAACTCCCTTTTTCAACTCTCGTAAGCCGGTCATGACATTTCGTAGACCTCGAACGGTTATCGGATTAAGAATGGCTTGAAAAACATGACTTTCAAGTTGTACAGCGGCCAAGGGGAGATATCTCATGGTTAACAGTGTAATAGGCGTCCCAATGGCAAATCTCGAACCTACCGAAATTAACCAATCGGACCACCCCACTTTGGTTAATTCCTGAGAACCTGCCACTTTCTTATTATATGCAAGGGGTGCTGACACCTCACCACCAATAGCAGCTGAGCCACTTGCCCATGTTGCACCTAACAGCCCGGCAGCATCATGCATATCTCCACCAGACACCCTACTCCCGGCTGCGCCAAGAGTTGCGCCAATAATGCCACCACCAATAGCCCATTTTACTTGCGCTTTTACCGTATCCAAAAGTCCTCGAACCATTTGTTTCTTACCTGCATCGACCAGCTCTTTTCCATGTAACCCTTGAAGTTTTTTCCCAGCCTCTTCTCTCGCGTCTACAACTTTTTTTTCCAGCACTTCCCCACTTTCTTGCATGACCTCAGCAACCTTTTGCTGTTCGGGGGATAGTTTCGTTTCGGCAGGTTTTACCCGCTCTGTATGCAATTTTCGTGCATCTGCCTGACCGACAAATTGTGTGCCTTTGGGAATTTCTGACATAGTTTCCTCTACTTTCCAGTAGAACACAAAAGTCTATTGGAGACAACCATGAATATAAATGAATGGCTATACCAACTGAAGTAGAATTAAGCTGCTGGCGGAGTCTTGGTAAACAAGGCTTTCCCGCGCGCTAACGCAGCTTCTTTAAGACTTCCAGCCCTTGTCCATACCTCTGCTAAAAATGAGTGTGCTTTGTCAGCACCAGTAAATACTGCTTTTCCGACTTTTCCAGTACTCAACTCATTGCCGAGAATCTTTGGTGTCCATTCCATAAACCGTCTGGCCAAATCAGGCTTAGCAATCAATAGACCGGCAGTTCCTACGACCGCAGAGGTCAATGCGAGTGCTCCCGTACGTTTTCCGACTGCAATCTTTGCTGATTTCGTGGCGTCAGATTCAATTTGTGCCATTACAGCCGATCGTTGTTCATCGGTCAAGCCATTATGCACATCTGCGTATTTTGCCACCATTTCTTTGTGATCCTGATACCATTTTTCTTTAGCACCAGACACTGTAAACGCACGACGCAATCCCTCTTTCAATCCCTTTTTTGGTGGTTCCATGTTCATTGCGGTTTCTGACATAGATGTATCCTTTCTTTGCTGGGCAAGATTATACTGGCTTTACTTGATCTATCCCCTCTTCTGAAAGTGCTTTATCTACTTCTGTAAGCACTTCATTCATGAGTGTGTCGATTTCTGTAAGCGCCTGACCATCTTTAATGGTATCAGTAATGAGCTGCGAGTAACTTTCTACTGTCACTCTACTTTTTGGATCTGCAGCGAGGAAATCAAGCTGCTCTTTCGGCATGTATTTGAGTAACACCGGCCAGACCGTTACCTGAAGCCCTTCAGATATTGTGGTATAAAGCTCTGCCTTTTCTTCTTCAGAAAGCTTGCTTTGTTCTATTCGTGTTACGATTGCTTTTAACTTATCTTCCATGCCGCCTCCTTTATAAGCACCCCACTATTAGGGAATAATTTTAATTTTAGATGGTAATCCCGGCCCCTTAGCAAAAAAGTCACCAATATTTTTTGCGATATCAGATAATTTATTCGGTACGTCTATAAGCAACGTTTTTTGAGGATCAAACATCCATGTTCGTATAGCTTCTAGCCCAGTACCAATTGCAACAGGCGCGGTTTTCGTCATAAATGCCCACATAGCAGGTAGTCCACCAGTCGCAATCCCCCACCCTGCGGCAAGTCCCGCACCGGTGATAACCCAATTGCGGACAACCTTACGCATAGCGGTTTTATGAATTGCTTTTTCATTAAATGCAACCAACTCTTCCCGTTGTGACGGAGTAAAACTGGCATACAACGTGTTGTATTTCGCCACTTCTTTTGCCGTTGCCCCTTTAAGGGTGTATGTTTCTTTAAGAAACGTGCTAATCCGCTCAGCAACACGCTTGACTGCTCCTGGCTCTTTCTCCGCTTGTACCGGTGTTTCAGTTACTTCGGTCATATCTGCTCCTCCTTCAAGGCAGCATCTACTTCATCCAATAATTTATTCATTACTTCTTCTATTTCTGCATAGGAGCTGTCGGTATCAACAACGCCTGAAATGAGTGTGTTATACCGCTCTACTTTTTTCTTCTCATCAGTTTCTTTGAGGATTTCATCGATTTCGCCTGGAGGAGCAAGCTTCATCAGTACCGGCCACACAGAGCCTTTCAATCCTCCGGAAATTGCAGCATAAAGCTGCGCTTTTTCGGCTGCAGACAATGAAGATGCTTCTATACGCGTGATGATGTCATCAAGTCGCTGTTCCATAGCTTATGCGGCTGCCATAGCTGGCTCACCTGGTTTTACCCGTTCTCCGCCATGCAGTATTTTATTGACGATAGGTGCCACTGCTTCTGAAGTTACGACTGCACCGCCAATTTTCGCCATTTTCCCAACCGCCCACTCCGCTGGACGATATCGCATCGTTGCCCATATACCACCCGCTTTTGCCAAAAGTCCTATCCTCGTAAATGGAATAGCGATGGTAAGGGCAATATCCGCAAGTCTCGCACCAAACTGTACTGCCTGTGCCGCCTCGTAAGCTGCCGGACGCAAGTCTGCAAGCATCTGTTGTGAACCTTCAAAACCCTTTTGTCCCATTTTATCAATCATTTGCTCGTAGGCCTCCACCGTCTCTACCAACGGAGCTGCACGCCGAACTTTTTCTGGAGCAATCGGAGTTTTAATATTCTTTTCCCGACCACCCTGAAATCTTCCACTCTGCTTCATCTCAAGATATGCAATTGCCCGACTTCTCGGGTTCATTGCGGCCTCACCCATAGATTGTTCGCTCATACTATCCCTCCTTTGGAAAGGGCAGTTTCTACATCGTCTAACACTTCCTGTACGGTCTTATTGAGTTCTTCGTACATCTTAGGATCGCTTAACGGCTTTTTCATAAGCGCAATATATGCATCAACCGTAGCCTTGGAAGCATCTGCGGCCATCGCCTTCACTTCTTCGCTGGGAGCGTACTGCAAAATAACGGGAAGCACAGACTCATGAAGATATTCACTTATCTTGGCATACATCGCCTCTTTGTCCTCATCAGTCCAACCAGATTTTTCAATTTTGAGGACAATATCGGTAAGCCTACTTTCAAAACTTTGATTTATTGTATTCATACTAAACTTCACTGTAGCGAACAATGAGATAGGTTGTCAACAAGCTTGAGGCAGCGCTCGTTTCTATACCCATAGTAGTGTCATGTAGGCATACGTGTCAAGCGAGCAATTAACAATACACTATTTCATGGCTTTGAGTATTCGCTCGAGAGCCACGATAAATGCCGCTGTTCGCAAATCTGTCTTATGCGAAACCGAAGCGATCCACACCGCCCCGGCTGCATCAGTCATTTTTTTGGCAAGCTTCGTATTTACTTGGGCTTTTGTCCAATGCTGCCCTTTCAGGTTCTGCTCCCATTCGAATGCTGATACGGTCACTCCCCCGCTGTTACTTAAGATATCGGGAATAACCGGAATACCTTTCTTATAAAGAATAACGTCTGCTTCAGGCGTTGTTGGGCCGTTTGCCATCTCAAGCACTACTTTCGCCCTCACCTTGCTGGCATTTTTTTCGGTTATCGCGTTTTCAAGCGCGGCCGGGACCAATATATCGACCGGCAACTCCAACAATGCATCATTCGTCACCTGCTTCCCTTTTTTCAAATCACATACTGAACCGGAACAATAACATCCCGCTAATCCGCCATCTGGCGGACCATTCTTCTTTTTACACTCAAGCGTAAGAGCAGGATTTATACCTTCAGGAACATAAATGCCGCCTTTACTGTCTGAAACTGCGACCACAGTAATTCCCGCTTCATCCAAAAACTTCACGATGTTGTACCCAACATTCCCAAATCCCTGTACCGCTGCGGTAAGCCTCCCTTTTAATCGAAGTTTTTTTAGTATTGTCTTGAGCACAAATAGTCCGCCTAATCCTGTTGCTTCTTCTCGCCCTTCGCTTCCCCCATCGCGAATAGCTTTCCCCGTAAACGTGCTTTTTAGCTTCATCTCATCACGCTTCGTCAGCGTCACACCAAGTAGCTTTGCTTTTTTTCGCTGCACCTTCAAAAACTCATCCACCATCCACCCCATAATAATTCCATTTGTGTTCACGTCAGGCGCAGGTACATCAATATCAGGGCCAATAATGTCTGCTATTGCTTTTCCGTATCCTCGGCTCAATCTCTCAAGCTCACCTACCGAAAGTGATTTGGGGTCAACGATAATGCCACCTTTCCCTCCCCCGAGGGGAAGATCTGCTACTGCGCATTTCATCGCCATCCAAAATGACAACGCCTTCACTTCATCGAGACTGACATTGTGATGATATCGAATACCCCCTTTGTAAGCGCCTCGACTATTATTAAATTGCACGCGGTATCCCTGAAATATTTTCTGCGAACCATCGTCCATGACAACTGGTATAGAGACATTCACCATGCGTTGTGGCTCTCGAAGCTGCGCAACTTTTTGATCTATAGCGGTATTTTTTTTCTTACCCTTGGTAAGCGCTGCATGTGCATTGTCCAACTGCTTCATCGCTGATAAAAATGGGTTTATAGTAGACATAATTCCTCCTATTATAAATAGTACTCAATACCTATAGTTTGTTTAGTAAAATAGCTCTGATTTAATCTGCTCTTTGGGTACATTATGTGCTAATAATCGCTCCCGCACCTCCTCTATCATCCCCTTGTTCCCACAGAGATAAAATTCGCTCTCCACCATGTCTTTTTCCCGATCAAACATATGTTCAGTGACGTGCCCTCGCAGCCCTTCCCAACCATCAGTTGGCTGAGATAATATCTGATGCCAAGTAAATGACGGGTGACGAGATTGTAACTGGTCGAACTCCTCTTTCCAATAGATATCTTTCTCAAACCGCTGTCCCCAATAAAGTTCAATTTTGGCCTGCCCGTCCCTGTTAAAATAATCAAGGATCATAGATCGAAATGGCGCAATCCCGGTACCTGTTGCTATCATCACTTTTTTTCGTGGTGATTCGACAAACGACAACACACCCCCTGTGGGGGCAACAATAGTCGCTGTATCACCAACGCGCAAGCCCAATGTCCACTTACTTCCAGGCCCCATAGGACTCACATCATGCACCATAAGCAACGACTGGGCTTCAGAAGGCGGTGATGCGATCGACATCGTCCGATTAACCCCCGGAGCCACCATAAGCATCATGTTTTGTCCTGCACGGAAATCGATACTCGGGGGCGACACGAGGGTAAAGGTGACGAAATATACTTTATCGGTCACCTGCTCTTTTGACGCAACACTAAGCGTGATCTTCTGTGCCATGAGTTTCTAAGTATTTCTCCGCGTCCATTGCTGCCATGCATCCCTGTCCTGCAGCAACAATTGCCTGTCGATATCGCGGATCTACGCAATCCCCGGCTGCAAAAACGCCGGGCACACTCGTTTCCGTTTGTGGAGACAACGGCGTTTCAGCTCGTTTCACTGCCACATATCCTTTAGGATCTAAATCAATAAATCCTTTCAAGAAATCTGTATTGGGTTTATGTCCTATTGCCAAAAACACGCCTTGCGTGGGGTAATCAATCATCTCTCCGGTTTTTGCATCCTTCAGTCTCACCCCGGTAACTTCAGTTTCTCCCAATATTTCCTCAACAATTTTGTTGGTAAGAAATGTAATTCGCTCGTCTTTTTTTGCCCTATCAAGCATGATAGCGGATGCTCGGAATTCATCTCTCCGATGAATAACAGTTACTTTTGGTGCGAATTTCGTAAGAAATGTTGCCTCTTCCATGGCGGTATCCCCGCCTCCTATGACCGTCACCACTTTCCCGCGGAAAAAAAATCCGTCACACGTGGCACATGCAGACACTCCCTTACCTTTAAGCTTTTCCTCACTTGGTAACCCAAGATACATGGCAGAAGCGCCAGTTGCCACAATGACTGTTTTTGCGGTGTATTTGCCGCTTTGCGTTGTAATTGTAAATACCGATTCTTTGTTAATTTCTGTAACCACCTCTTGTTTTATTTCCGCGCCAAAACGCTCTACCTGGGCTTTCATATCTGTCACCAACTGTGGTCCCATAATTCCTTTTGGAAATCCAGGATAATTATCAACTTCGGTCGTGGTGGTAAGCTGTCCACCAGGCTCAAATCCCGATAAAACAAGGGTTTTAAGAAATGCACGAGATGTATACAATGCGGCTGTGTAGCCCGCTGGTCCTGAACCGATGATGATGACATCGTAGGTCATTGTTTTTTTAAAAAACGAGGCAGTATTTATTTATTCAATTCCGCAAGCAGCGTGTCTTTGCTGGTCACTCCAATAAACTGCTTGGTAACATTTCCCCCATTAAATACCATGAGGGTTGGAATACTCATAATTCCATATTTTTGTGCATTTACAGGATTTTCATCAACATTTAACTTGAGCACCTTTGCTTTATCCCCTACTGCCGCAGCAACCTCTTCAACGATAGGCCCTTGCACCTGACAAGGTCCACACCATACCGCCCAAAAATCGACAAGCACTGGTTTATCGGATTGTAATACTTCTGCATCAAATGTTTGATCTGTTACATCTGCCATATTGCCTCCTTTGCAACATCACCTGTTATATTTAGGATTTTCAGTATACCACTGGAAAACGTTCTGTAAACCCCGTCTATTTTAGGCTGTTGATATGCTCTAAACGAAGTATGTACCCCTTATTTTCGAACACGATACCCTGCGGCTATCACCGCCTGTTTTACCACATCATCGTGAATTTCACCTTCAGTTTCGATCGTCACAATTTGCTTCGCAAAGTTACATGTTCCAATAATCCCTCGGTCTTCCAATTCTCCTTCAATGAGCATTGCGCAGCTTGAACAATGCATCCCCTCTATCTCATAAATTTTTTTCGTTTTCATAAATAACTTTCTTTATTGCACAATAAATGATCCTCCATACATTCCCATACTACAACTAAATGGGAGTTCTCCGCTGGTTTCTGGAGCGGTAAATTTCAGCGTAGTTGTCTGCCCCACCGGCACCACCTCCTGCAACCCCAGTTGTGGGATCGTAAACGCCTGAACACATCCTTCTCCTGCAGTATTAGTAAGAGTAAGAGTAATTTCTTCTCCCTTTGGAATAACTGGATTATCTATTCTGTATCCATTGAGCCAAAACGAAATAACCGGCTCTGTCGTTGGCTCTCCTCCACCTCGTTCTCCCGGACAAAACGTTATGGTGCAATACATAGCGCGCCCTAACGAATGCAATGTCACTTTCGAACCATAGAGAGTAAGCGCAGCATTAAGGTTTACCAATGCAAGCACTGTCACGAGCGTTGCAGCTACTACACCAAACTTATCCTTCAGCGTTGCTTTGATAACATCTATCGACACCCCAAGAAGAAAAAACAGTGGTGCAGTTCCTAACACGAACACAAACAATGTCGCCATCCCCCACCAGGGGCTTCCTGTACCAGCAGCAAGCGCCATCATCGCCTGTGTCGTACCACAGGGAATAAATATAGAAAGTAATCCAATTACAAATGGGGCAAAGACACCACCTGCCTTCGCCCTCCCTCTTATAAATCTCGTAAGCAACCGTGGTGGCTGTATGACAAAGTATCGAAATAGCGGATGCACCTCAAGAAATGAAAGTGCCGTACCGATCATAAAAAACGAAGCCAAACCGATACCTATCGCCTGTACTCGCGGTGACAACCCGACAAGTGAACCAGCCCATCCTAAGAAAAACCCTAATGCAGCATGAGAAATAAGCTTTGCGAGTAAAAATGCCGCGACTCCCCACGCGCGTGACCCACGAGGATGCGTTTCTTCCTCTGATGAAAGTGCGGTAACGAGTAAGCCACCCTGCACCGCCATACACGTCAACCCTCCTGCAACGAGTCCAGTAGTATATATAATCCAAAGATTAGGCATATAGTGCTACTAGTTTATCAGAGATGTCTTGACAACTCTCATAAACATGATACGATCATTATATCCCCACTGGGGGGATATAAGTCAATATCTATTTTAGAAAAAATAACAATACATATATGCCAAAAGGAGTACCACGAAATCAAACCGTACAACAAAAAATTCTCCACCGCATGAAGATAGCACGCGGGCATCTTAATCGTGTTATCCGCATGATGGAACATGGAGATTATTGCGTCAATATAATCCATCAGTCACTTGCAGTACAAGCAGCACTTCGAAGCACAGACCAAGAAATTCTTCGAAATCACTTGGTTACCTGTGTCGCGGAAGAAATAAAAAAAGGAAATACTGACGAAGTCATCGAAGAAGTGATGAAGGTTATGGAAAAACAACATGGATAAGCTCATCGTCACATTACTTGGTATTTCTTCTATTGGATTTATCTACTGGTTCTTTTTTGGAAAAAAAGATGAGGTAGGCAGCCCCGCAACCACTTGGAATATTATCGTAGAAGGTGGATATAAACCATCCACCATTACTGTCCCCCACGATAAACCAGCAACCCTTACATTTACCCGCAAAGATCCAAACAGTTGCCTGGAAGAAATCGTGCTACCGGATTTTAAAATAAAGAAATTTTTACCACTGAACAAACAGGTAACCGTTACATTATCCCCAACCAAACCAGGCACCTACGACATCCATTGCGGTATGAATATGTATCACGGAAAAATTCTCATCGTATGACAAAAACCTCTTTCCCTATTATCGGCATGCATTGCTCAAGTTGCGCCCGACTTATAGAGCGGCAGCTTAAAAAAACTCCCGGAGTATTTGATGCCGCGGTAAATTACGGCTCTGAGCAGGCAAGCGTTGAGTGTGATCCTTCGGTCGCAACACCGGAAGCTCTGGCTGGTGCAGTCGCAGCCGCAGGCTACAAGGCGGTTGTGGGTGACGAGCTCCGCAAAACCGCATCAGGGTCTGTCATGACGCCGGACGATATAAAAGAGGAAGCCAAACGAAACGAGCTTGTCGAACTAAAAACAAAAGTTATCGTTTCCGGGGTATTAAGCTTCTTCGTTATGTTAGGGAGCTTCCCCGAATGGTTCACTGGAGTTTTTTCGGGTATTGCAGCGGCCTATGAATTTTTAGCCGCCCCTACCACTCTCCTTATGCTTACCATTCCAGTCCAGTTCTGGGCGGGCAAATCATTCTATCAGGCGACCTGGTCAGGGCTAAAAAATAGAACCGCGAGCATGGATACCTTGATTGCTATTGGCACAACCGCAGCGTTTGGTTATTCACTGCTCACCACGCTGTTTCCTGAGCCGCTGGAAGCACTTGGCGTTCCTATGACTATGTACTATGACACCGCGGCAGTTATCATTACGCTTATCCTTCTCGGGCGCTATTTAGAGGCAAAGGCAAAGGCTCACACGTCAGACGCCATCAAAAAACTCCTTCATCTGCAAGCAAAAACAGCCAGAGTAGTAAAAGGAAACAAAGAAGTTGACATCCCTATAGATCAGGTAAAAAAAGGTGACATCATCAGAGTGCGTCCGGGTGAAAAAATCCCCGTAGATGGCACTATTTCCGAAGGGTCAAGCTCAATCGATGAGTCAATGGTAACGGGCGAATCCATTCCGGTCGATAAAAAACAGGGAGACACAGTCATCGGAGCTACTATCAATCGTACCGGTACTTTTCTCTTTGTCGCCACAAAGGTCGGCAATGAAACATTGCTCTCCCAGATCGTCACAATGGTGTCAGAAGCCCAAAGCTCGAAAGCGCCCATCCAACGACTCGCTGATGTGGTGTCGGGCTATTTCGTTCCGGTAGTGCTCATGCTTTCTGTTGCAACATTTGTTATCTGGTACGATATAGGGCTTCCCACACAAGCATTTGTCAACCTTATTGCAGTACTTATCATCGCCTGTCCATGCGCCTTGGGCCTTGCTACCCCAACGGCAATTATGGTCGGAACTGGGAGAGGTGCAGAACGTGGCGTACTCATTAAAGATGCAGAAGCGTTAGAAACTGCTCATAAAATACGAATTGCGGTATTTGATAAAACCGGCACCCTCACCCGCGGCAAACCTACCGTCACTGATGTTATCCCAGTCGAAAAAATAAACGCGAACGAGATATTGTCACTTGCCGCTTCACTCGAAAAAGGCTCTGAACATTCACTGGCAGAAGCAATCGTTTCTGCTGCGACAGACAAACACCTCACGCTTACAAAACTACGCTCTTTTCACGCAATTGCTGGTCACGGAGTCACCGGGGATGTGGCTGGCAAATCGCTTGCCCTCGGCAACCGACTTCTTATGGCACGCGAATCAGTCGTATATAAAACACACGAAAAAAAGATTGCAGCGCTAGAAACACAAGGAAAAACAGTCATGCTGCTCTCATCCGGAAAGCAATTACTTGGGCTTATCGCGGTTGCCGATACGCTCAAAAATGACGCAAAAGACATGGTCGCAGCCCTCAAGCGACTCCATATAACCGTCTGGATGATCACCGGAGATAATGAGCGTACGGCCAATGCTATCGCGAATCAGGCCGGCATTGACCATGTGCTTGCAGGTGTTCTTCCTCAGGAAAAAGCGCAAAAAATCAACGAACTAAAAGCGAAAGGTGAAATTGTTGCGTTTTCTGGTGATGGTATTAACGATGCGCCTGCACTTGCAGGAGCAGATGTTGGGATCGCAATGGGAACTGGCACCGATGTTGCCATAGAATCCGCTGGTATCACACTCCTTAATAAAGATTTAAAAAGCGTTGTTACCGCCATCACACTCTCCAAAGCAACGCTCTCAATTATCAAACAAAACTTGTTCTGGGCTTTTGCCTACAATGTCGTACTCATCCCCGTTGCCGCAGGAGCACTCTACCCCATCACTGGCTGGCTTCTTAACCCAGCGCTTGCTGCATTTGCCATGGCGGCAAGCAGTATTTCTGTAGTTGGAAATTCTTTAAGACTAAAAAGTGTACGTATATAAACCTTCTCAAAGGCTTATACTTTATTGATTTCCTTCTGAAGCATCGGCACGCTGCGGACGATAAGCAATCTCCCTTTTGTCGCTAACAATCCTTTTTTAACGAGGGTCTCTACCTGTAAACTTGCTGTTTCTCTTGTTGTCCCTATCCATGATGCTATCTCGCGATGTGTCAAAGGAACTTTGAGGGCAATCCCCTCTTTTGTCTGCTCACCGAAATTGTCTGCATAATACAGGATAAGCAGGATTGTTTTTGTATATGCGTCATCAAGCACCAACTGTGCCACCCGACTCACAAATCCTGCTAACCCCAAAGCCAAACGTTGTGTCGCGTAAAAAAGCACCTCCGGATACTCTTTCATAAATGACAAAAATGCATCTTTTGGCGCACGGGTAAGAGTGGCTGGGGTCATCGCTTCAAAATGATATACATTAGGCGTATCATTCAATATCCATGTCAAAGGAAAAAATGATCCGGGCTTGTAAATATGAACAATGAATGTTTCTCCTGAGGATGAAAGCAAGTATTGTCGTACGTAACCACTCTGAAGGTAATAAACCCCATACGGCGCATCTTCTGCTCGCAAAATAAGCTCGCCTTTTTTATATGACATTGACGAATAATCAGCAAAAAATGCGTCAATTTTTTTCAGTGCTTGCGGGTTAGTTTTAGCCATATCGTACATTAAGTATACACCCATGGGTCACAATTACGATGTGATATACATCACATAATATTTATGGAAATTCTGTATACTACATATATGAATAATCCAATCCCCAACAAGACATCACGAAATATCAATCGCATCGTTTTTTTTCTTTCACTGCTCGGCATTATCATGGCAATCTATGTCACTCAAAGCTTTATTCGCCAAACCGGCATTGTATGTGTTTCTAGCGGATGTGAGCTTGTCAGAAAACACCCCGCGAGCTATTTATTCGGTACAATACCAGTTCCAGCGGTCGGGTTAGTGGGCTACTCACTGCTTGCACTCTTTTCATTTTTGCGTACCACAAAAAATAAACCATGGACACTGCAAGGTATGCTCGGAATATCGACATTTGGAGCACTCTTTGTCTCATGGTTTACCTATATCGAACTTACCGTCATTAAAGGAGTGTGTACCTGGTGTGCAATTTCCGCCGTGAACATGTTTGTCATTTTTACGCTGCTTCTTAAAAGCTACACATTAGAAAAAAAGAAATAAGAAGGAGGATAACCCTATGTTTGACCTTTCAGGAAAAGTCGCACTCGTTACCGGAGCTTCAAGTGGCATGGGAAGGGCCACCGCAATACTCCTCGCAAATCAGGGTGCCAAAGTGATAGTAGCAGCACGAAGAATGGATAAATTAGTAGCACTCGTTGCCGAAATCAAATCACGTGGCAAAGAAGCGGTAGCAGTACAAATGGATGTCACCAAGCGAAACGAAGTAGATGCGGCAGTACAAACAGCGATAACAACCTTCGGTAAACTCGATATACTCGTCAATAATGCGGGATATTTAGATTACTCCCCTTTCTTGGACATGAAAGAGGAAGCATGGGACAAAGTTATTGATACAAACCTTAAGGGTTACTTTTATGCAGCGCAAGCTGCCGCTCGCGAAATGACGAAAACCAAATGGGGACGAATTATCAACATCGCCTCTATTGCCTCTGGTGGCACTGGAGTAGGATTTCCAATGATATCTCACTACTGCGCGAGTAAGGGTGGCGTCATCGGCCTCACAGAGGCGTTAGCGCAAGAACTGGGTCCCCTCGGTATTACGGTAAACGCCATAGGCCCAGGCGGAATAGAAACAGAAATGACCCAAGGAACAACAGAAGAAACGAAAAAAGGGATGACTGCACGTCTTCCTATCAAACGATTTGGCACATCTGAAGAAATCGCGGCTGCGGTTGTCTACTTCGCGTCAGATGAAGCTGCCTACACCACCGGGGCAACGCTATATGTCGATGGCGGCTGGCTCACTACTTAAAGATAAAGAGCAACCGTCATATTCCAGAAAATATGGACAAGTATAGGGGCAACTAATGAGCCTGTATTGTAAAAAAGTAGCGCGTTGGCAAAACCCAAAATAAAATCGGTGACAAAGAAAAGAATAAGTGCAACACCTTGCAGCTTCAGTGAAAAAGCCAGTATGGGGATATGGAGCACAACAAACATAAGCGTGGATATTAACGCAGCATAAAAGAGTCCCCTCTTCCCCTCTATGAGACGACTAAAAACAAATCCGCGACTCAACAACTCTTCTGAAAATGCAGTGGCTGCAGACAAAAGAATGAGCATGCCTAGGCCATACTCCTCAAATGCTGCAATAGGTACAATCTCAATTTTTCCGTATTTGATCGCGTTAGCCGCCAACCCCTCCACTGCAAAAACAAATCCAAATCCTAACCCGATATAAATACTTGTAAATAAATTCTTTGCGGTAAGACCCAATGAAGCAAATGGTTTTTTCTCTCGATTTTTGACATACCACAATACAGGAAGCACAAATATCATCGGCTTAAAAACAAACTCATCGACCCACTCTGGAAGCCGAACAAAATATCGATAGAACGCCCACGCAATCACAATCCATCCCCATACACGATAGGCAGACTCTACAACATCGACAGATGGCTTTTCCTTTATTTTTTTCACCCTATATGTACGATACTCTGCTTTTGGTATTGGTTGCAAGCATGTCTTTTTTACTATTTCTTCATCGGACGAGTAAGGTCGACTGCTTCACTCATTGTGTCCACAATCATGTGGATGATATTGGTCGCCTCTTCCAAACTCAGCCGCCGTACATTGTGAGGAAAATAATGAAACACGAGATTGCGTCCCTGCTTCCATGTATTCCAAAGCATATCCGATAGATGAGGCCCATACCGCTTTGTCACCGTTCCATACGCGCTTTTTGCACCTAGCCTACGAATGAGGTTTGGGCTTAATACTTTTCCCAAACGAAAATGTGCGCTTTCGTACTCGCGATCACTTATGATTTCCAAATCACGAAACAACTGTTTCAGGAAGCCCTCATAGAGTTTGGCAAACGGGAAAACTAAATACGAATAATCACTGAGTTCTTCGTTTGGGTGATTTTTTCTATCCGCAAGCAACAATTGCCCATCAAGAGCCAATTGTCGCTCAGCAACACTCAGATATTGCCATAATAATGATCCCGGCTGCATCATATCAACGCACAAATATAATTGTTTCCACCAAAAAAATAATAAACGCGATAATAAGAATAGACCGTTGGGTAGATATACTTACGGGCCCCGCCACCATACGATACCAACTGTCCAGATTTTTATTTACACGCCACTCCCCTACCTGCCAAAGCAACATCTGTAAATACAGAGACAATACTAAGCCTATCCCAACCATACTTGCAGAACTTGTCACCACAAAAAATGCAACAACCGCAAATAGTGTTCCAAAAACAATCGAGCGAAAAGGTGAAGGTTGTAACCCAAAAAATATTTCAGCGGCGTCCAAAAAATAAATACCAATAGCACCACCCACAAAAAACCACAGAGCATCGAGCGAAGGATTGGTAAGCCACTTTATAAGCACCATTACCAATAAATAAACCCCCGTAATATATACAAAAATACGAGGCTTGCTGCGGATTAATTCCTTCACTTTATCCATGTCTATTTATTGTAACGCAAAACAGCAAAGAATGAAGCGTGAGGATGAGTAAACACTCGCATCATTATCATAGTGTGGCCACTATCGCTTACTCCTATTCTTGAGGTGTTGTCCGGAGCTCCTTCATCTTCCACATAAAAAGCTTCGCCTTATTATTTGCCCTGGCATCTTTTACAAACGAGAGCGCTTTTTCCAAAATTGCGCGGGGCACCGTTTTTGCAAGTCGTATGTAAAGCGCTTTGTGTTTGTAATCCCCGAGTGTTTCCGAAAGATAAATCCCGTATGCCTGAAACTCACGGGAGATATATTTATCCTCCACTGGATTAAACTTTGACAGTATTGTGCCCACTTTTTGCATATAACATTAATTAAATCTATTCATTGCTTGATCCACACCTTTAAATAATGCGATCCGCACTGCCTCTACTCCCCGTTTTACAAGATGCTTAAATTCGCCTGCCTCACTTTGACCGAACCGGGATAACACAAATCGGATAACGGACGATTGATGAAGCTGTCGATCAGCCACAACAGTGCTACCACTTTTGCCTTTTCCAATACCCAAACGAATTCGGGTAAATTTATCGCTTCCTAGCTCTTTAATTACCGAATCAATGCCATGATGCCCTGCAGACGCACCACCGGTTCTGATACGAATTTTCCCGAGCGGCAAATCAAGATCATCGTGTATCACCCACACATCCTCAGGTAATGCCTTATAAAAGGCAGCGATACTTTTTACCGCGATGCCACTCGCGTTCATAAATGTCTCAGGCTTTACCAAAACAACTTCTCCAGCCTTTGCGATGCTTGCCTTATGCTTCGAACTTCTTTCCCACTGAATATCCGCGCCACCTAACTCATGTGCCAACTTATCAACGACCATAAATCCGACATTGTGCCGGGTGTCTTTATATTTATCCCCCGGATTACCCAATCCAACAATAAGTTTCATACTATATTACCCCCTTCCTAAGGATACCACTTCTTCGTCTGTAATTTGTGGAAACGATTTGTAATAATCACCTACCGCACCGAATACATCTGCAGTGTGACATGCCACAACATCGCTCACCTCCGGTCGGAGCTTTCGATAAGCTTCCCCAGAAATAACCGGCAATGCAACAACAATATCTTTTGCTTTTTTTCTTTTGGCCCACAACACTGCAGCTTCCATAGATGCTCCCGTTGCAGCTCCATCATCAATGAGTAAAACCATTTTTCCCTCTACGTTTACCGGCTTCTTTCCTTTTCGATATTTTGCCATAAGCGCACTAATTTCTTTTGATAAACGCTTGGCTTCATGACGCACGTATATTTCATCTGCTCCCGATCGCTGCACATCTTTCCAATGAATTATCTCCGCATTCTCCGGAGCCAGAGCGCCTATGGCAAACTCGCGATCTTGTGGGCTCGATAATTTCTTAATAACAAGCACGTCTATCGGTAAATGAAGCTGATTAGCGACACTTTTTGCAGTCACAATCCCCCCGCGAGCCAATCCCAAAATAAGCGCATGACCGTTTTGATAGGCCGTTAATTTTTCGGCCAGAAGTATACCTGCATGTTGTCGGTCATTGAATAACACGTGATTAGCACCCCCTTTATAACGTATTCTCCAAGGTGCCAATCATGTGTTGATCAACACAGCACTTACTTCCCCATCTTGGAAAGCTGCTTTTCAGCAATATCTC
This sequence comes from Candidatus Gottesmanbacteria bacterium UBA5942, assembly GCA_002430725.1. Taxonomy (GTDB): domain Bacteria; phylum Patescibacteriota; class Microgenomatia; order UBA10105; family UBA927; genus UBA927. The sequence continues at coordinate 25,864 of DJCU01000042.1, read as the reverse complement.
CAACGTATGGTACTTTATACATTTCTCCTTGGAACGCTTTCCACATACACACGATCCACAAGATAAATGATGTAAAGCTCAACAGTAACCCAAGGAGCCATCCGATAATCGGTAAAAATCCGAGCGCTATGTTTGCAACAAACACTCCACCGAACAATATCGTGGATTGCATTGCGTGGAAGCGCACAAACTTACTTTGCTTTTCCAAAAGCAACATGATAATACCGGTGACAAACCCCAGGAGATAACTGACTGCTCCCATAAGGTTTTCATTTCCTTTATCTGCCATTTCGTATCACCTCCAATCCTCCCTCACCGCTTGCGCGTTTCTTCGCGCGACAGGCAGGTCTTACCCAACATACCACGTTTTTTTTCGTATCGTCAATCACCCGAACCTAAAGGCATCCTTTATTTTTGCTAGATTTCTAGCATCAACTGTTCCCGGCTTTTATCAACAATCCCCTCTTCTCCCGTTTCCCATATTTTTACGACACCAAACACCCCATCGTATCCTGGATCGATCGTGAGTTTTCCTTCACGTACTCGATCAATACCTATCGCAATTTTTTCTCCCGCAATGTGTGCAATTTCGCGAACCTCAGCGCGCATAAGCACCGAAAACTCGCTACCCAATTCATCAGTAAGGCGGGTATATGGCATTTGCACTTTTGGACTGGTGACTGGTGATCCGATAGATTCGGCAATTATCTCCATAAGCGGCACCATCATCATAAACGGTGGTCTATGAGGGAATGCATCACTGCCATACATTTTTACCTTGCACATCGGGTCTTTAGGTGTACGCTCAACGAGCGCTACTTCCTGCTGGGTTCTTCCGGCCAAATCATCAACTCGATGCATCACTCCAACGGTAAGCGGCTTGCCACACACCGGGCACGTTGTTCCCTTTTCGCGTGTTTCTTCTGGAGTCTGCCGTATATTGCACGCACGGTGACCGGTATAGTGATATTTCCCTTCCTCAGGATAAAACTCAACAGTATATGCGATGGCACTTTTCTGTGGACTTTTTCTATCGGTCACCCGAAGCGCTTGATATATCGCATCATAACTTACCTGCCCTTCTGGTATTTCAAAAATGGTTGCTTCCCGCCCAAGTTTTGCACCAGAATGTGCATCAGAAAACGACACAATTGCCCGCGAGTCAAGCTCGGGGATGCGCCAATTCATCATAGGATTACTCGATAGCCCCGTTTCTACGGCAGAAATATGTTTCGCATACGAACCAAATGCCTCCTCTATACTGTCGAATCCGCCCAAACTCCCATAAACACTAAACCATGGTGTCCACGCGTGTGCAGGAATAATAAGCGCATGAGGCTCAATAGCAAAAACAAGCTCAGCTATCTGCATACTCGTAAGCCCCACAATAGGTCGGCCGTCACTCAATAGGTTACACCCCCGTTTTGTCATCTCTACACTTATCTTCCGAGCGGCATCAATACTTGGCACCCATAATAAGGTATGCACACGCCGCACCTTCCCTCCCTGTGAATAAATGCACGATACTTCTGTTGCAAGCAAAAAAAGCGGCATCCCGCCCTTATCCCCCTTTAACCGCAGTAATCCGTTACCGGTTTCCTCTAAATCACGTTCTATCTCACGAAACCATTGGGGATGTGTCCAATCGCCAGTTGCGACAAGGCCTATACCCTTCCTTTTTGCCCAAAGTGCAATATTAGGGATAGTCATCGCTGGGGAAACAGCACGAGAAAATCGTGAATGGAGCTGTAAATCTGCAATAATCTCAGCCATACACTTTTACGCTATGACTTGTTGATACAACGCTTCAAGTTTTGCTAACACTCGAGGCTTATGATGGGTAAGTCCAATAACTCGACTGCGCTGCCCCATCCTTTTCCGCAGCGCTGGTGATGCAGCAAGACGATCGAGATAAGTAGCGAGCGTTTTATCGTCATTGGCATCTACCAAAAACCCATTCGTGCCATCCACAAGCTCAGGGAGAGCACCTGCATTCGCTGCAACGAGTGGCAATCCACATGAAATCGCTTGCAGGGCAACGATGCTCTGTGTCTCTACTGGAGACATAATCACAAAAACATCTGCAAGCTGATACAGATCTATTATTGCCTGTTTTTGCACCTCACCAATCCACGTAATATTCGTAATACCCAACTCGCGCGAAAGATTTAACAAACGCTCTTTCTGCTTCCCTACTCCCGCAATCACCATGTGGATCTTTTGCTTCACCTGAGGTAACGAACGAAGGATGGTTTCGATATTCTTATCTGCATCAAGCCTGCCGATATAAAGAAACACCGAACCGTCCACTGGCAATTTATATTTTATCCGAAGTCGCGAAAGTGACACTTTTCGCGGCACATAGATATCGGTGTCGACACCATTTGAGATAGGATAAATTTGATTCTCTCTCCCAATGATTGCGGAAAGATCACGCGATGCGGTTTTTGTCGGCACCATAATTGCAGCAAACCCTCCATATATGATCCGAACATACCACTTCATAAAAGGCACGCTAATCCAACGAAGTAAAGGAGGGGCAACCTTCTCTATTTGAATCCACGAAAAATGTTGCGCTCCCACAACTGGCACCCGAAAAAATTTGCTAAGTAACAGTGCGGTAACTCCTAAGGAGCCAGGTTCCTGTATATGCATGACGTCAATTTTTTGCATCCGCAATATACGCCACAGCGTAGGAAACCCTAAAGGAAATGGCGTCATTGATTTATTAACAAACAATGCATCACCCATTCCCGGAGTGTACACAATAGTTAGCCCAGATACGCGAGGTGCTACAAACGAAACAAGAGGGCGAGGACACACAAGGGTCACCTGATGCCCCTGAGAAACCATAAACCGGACAATAGAATCAGTAGAGGTCGCCACCCCGCTCACCGTCGGAAGATACACGTCAGATACCAGTAATATGTTCATGTCGCCTACCAGTATAACACTGCGTCACCCACAGCTATGATATGTGTCACTCTGCTATTTATGCCTTTTTCTCTGAAAACCAAAGAAATATGAGCAGCAACACAAGGGCTATCCACAATCCCCCTTCGATCACATAAATAAAACTTGGATTGCTATACAAATAACTGATATCCATTATGGAAGCCATGGATAACACTTCCCACTCCTTCGATCGCATCGCATGAAAAGCGAGAATAGCAAGGTGGGTTGACGCAAAAAAAATTAACGCCTTAATCAATACTCTTATTAATTTTTGGAGTAGTCGCATACTAATCGAAGATATCCTTCATGAGCTCCTTAAGTTTCCGCTCATACGACTTCAGCACTGATCGCTGAATGCGTTTTTTTGACGAATATAAATGACCACCCATGGTATATCCAGGCATATGCCTTAAGGGCTTTTTGAATATCAGAACAGGAAGCATCGAAAGGATGTATTGGTTCATCACTTTCATTTTGCCTTCACGGCGTATTCGCCGCATAGACCAAACATAAAGCGATTCCCGGAGTATCGAAAATTGATGTCCTTGCGCTTGTAGTCGGAGACCGAGATCAACGTCTTCATTGTAATCGTGAGCTTCATCATATCCACCAACAGAGAGGAATGCTTGCGCGTCAACTACCGTAAGTGGGCCTGGCGCAACCGGTCGTTTGATTAATACAGTGCTTTCCCAGTAAATATTCGTAAGGAGCGTAAATATACTGTCATGAGTAAGCTCAGAATCAGGCAATGCCCACGTAGTAAAAAATACAGGATGCTTCTCACGTATGTATAGAATAATTCGCTCGATAAAATACGGATGTAAGATGCTATCAGCATCAATAAAAACAAACCACTCCCCTTTTGCAGATCTAGCTCCTAAATTTCTCTGCAACGGCAAACTTCCTTTTTTACTGCTTATAAGCGTTAAGGGTAACTTTTTTTTGTAGCCTAACACGACCTGTTTTGTTTTGTCTTTCGATGGACCATCGGTAACAATAACCTCGAAATCCATTACGGTTTGCGCAACGAGTGAGTCAAGTAATTTGGGAATGAATTTTTCCTCGTTTAGTGTCGGTATAATAATCGAAAAAAGCGGGCGCTTCATAAATAAATAACTTCCCGCATATTATAACGTAGACTACTGATACGGAGCAAACTTACGGGCATTATGACGTCTTTATTTCTTCGTGTGGCTCTTTTGATTCGTGAACATCTCAGTGAGCTCAACTACCGTTGTTACCTGATCGGGTCGCTTATCAGTACGAATACGTACCAACCGCGGAAACCGCACCGCGTACCCCGCTCCATGTGAAGGAGACTTAGTGAGGTCATCGCCTGCAAGCTCAACGACCACTCGCGGACTTACCCACACATCAGGAAGAAATACTTTATTTACGTCTTGGTACTCCTTCGGCTGCTCGCGTGTGTTTATCGCATGAAGCTTGGTTCGTAACGCTTTCCACAACTCATCACTCACGCCAGTACCTATTTTGGTCACTGTTACGTACGCATCTGCCTTCTTCACCCCTACCAAAAGCGCCCCGATACCAAAACCTGTTCGCTTCCCCTCTCCTAAATAATATCCCATGACGACCGCGTCTATCGTATCAGTAAGCTTTCCAGTTTTCCCCTCTTCTTCCTTAAATTTTACCCAAGAATACCCTCTCCGCCCTGGTTCGTAAGGACTATTCCACTTTTTAACCATTGCCCCCTCTAGGCCAGCTTTTAACTGTTTATCATGGTAAGAACGCACTACATTTGCTTCACTAGTCACTATTTGTGGTGAAATCGCAAGCAATACCCCCGGAACAACCGTATGTTCAAGTATTTTTCTCCGCTCTGAAAGTGGAACACTTAATAAATCCTTACCGTTCTTATAGAGAATATCGAACACAAAAAATTTGAGCGGCACACTTTTGCTCGCCTCGGCAATATTGTGTTTTCTTTTTCGTGTTGTTGTTTCCTGAAACGATATCGTCTTCCCTGTTTTTGGATCTAACCCAACTGCCTCACCGTCTAAAATGACATCGTCTGCGCGCAACTCGTTCCCCACGTTTGTTAATTCAGGAAACATCTCGGTGGTATTTTCTAAATTTCTTGAAAACGTTCGCACCCACGATCCCCGCTTGAAGTGAAGCTCTACTCTCACTCCGTCATATTTCGGCTCAACCGCTACTTCTCCCATTTTCTTAATCATGTCATCGGCATTTGGGAGTCGTTGCGATAATTGCGAAAGCACCGGAGACCCAACACGCGCCCGTACATGACGTAATCCTTCTATCCCCTCGCGCTTTACGGTTTCAGATATATACCCTATATCTGGCCGCACGTTGTAGGCGTCCTCAAGTGTAGATCTCAGTGTTTTGTCGCCTACTAGCATCCACGATAACGCGTCTAGTATGGTCGTTTCAGAAAAACCCAATCGAAGCTTATCGATAGGAATACGCACAACATAACATGCGGACTCCTTATCCAACTTCATAAGTAAATTGGAAAGTAAACCTATTTTTTTCTCCTGTGACCCTTGACCACTCACCGTTGCAATACAATATAACGCCTCATAGACATCGACAACGCGCAGTCCTTTCGAGACCCCATTGTGAAGCGATTGAGCAGCATAGCCTAAATCTCCAAGCTTCTTAAATTCCCTCATCACATCTTCTGAAGAAACGTTGTAAGCAAGCGCAATTGCCCGAATAATAAACTTGTCAGCAATTCCAAATTCTACCGCCTCGTAAAGCGGCACCACCCTCCCCTGCAGGAGATAACTCAATTTACCAATTTCGTCTGCTTTTGCATGTGTAAAAAGATCAGCGAGAATTTCCGTAATTTCATTACGGGATCTCGTTTTCTCGAGTTTACCGAGATATGAAGCAAGCTGGGAAAATAACATAACAATATCTTTGTCTCAGATCAGCGAATAAACAAAAAGTACGCTGCCGCGATGAGAATGAGCAGAAACACGCCGACACCCACTGCAACTGGACCATCAGCCTCTTCTTTCACCACCTTGCTTATTCCCTGCAAAATAACAGTGAGTGCAAAAAAGGTAGGGATAATTAGCAACGCGTATGTGATGGCAGGGCTCGATAGATCCATATCTGTTCACGCATTACGTGCGCAACACGTATTTTGCGCCTTTCGTAGATCCTTCTTTTTTGACTATACCCTTTTTTAACAAGTCCTTCAATTCACGAAGCACGGTATCTTCAGAAACCTGTGGAAATAACTCAAAAAACGCCTTGTTCTGTAAAAATCCTTGCTCCTGAACAAACTCAATAATCTTAATCTGCCGCTCAGTGAGTGCGAGCTGCTGCCCACCAAGTGATTTCTTGATTTTCAGATCAGTTGAAAGTGATTTTACCTTCTCTTTAATGCGGGTAAGCTCAATTGCCAACCCTTCACTAAAATACTCCAACCATCCGTTAAGATTTCCTTGCGTCTGTCCAACGCTTTGCAACGCGTTGTAGTAATTAAGCGGATCACGGTCATAATGTTCTTCTAGTGCAAAAAATCGCTTTATATCATAACCTTCGCAAAAAAGAACAAGTGTTGCGATTGCGCGCGCCACACGCCCGTTCCCATCAAGGAACGGGTGTATCCTTACTAACTCATAATGGACAACTCCTGCTTTAAGCGCGGGATGAATATCATCGTTACTCACACTATTTACCCAGTCCACAAAATCGGAAAGTAAAAAAGGCACTTCTACTGCAGGGGGTGGCCGAAAAGTAATTTCTCCTGTTTGCGCGTTTTTTACTACAACTTGAGTTTTTCGGTATTCACCAACCTGTTCTTCGGGAAGTATGCGGTGAGCCACAAGCGCGTGTACATGTTTAATCACTTCCTCTGTAATATCCTTCCCTTGGAAATCGCTAATAAATTTCAATACGTTTCGATAGTTTAGTACCTCCTGAATATCCCGCTCCCTCCCCACGATCGTATGTCCAGCGAGCACTTTTTCTGCCTCATGCTTTGTTAAATCATTCCCTTCTATGTGAGTACCGTGATGCACTGTACGGACAAGTGCTTCTTCGCGGAATTTTGCTTCCCAAGCAGGCACGAGTGGGCTGTTCTCTATCACTTCTTTTGCAGCCTCGATAATACCGGTAGTTTTGAGGATTTTGTTAGTGATCGTAAACTGAGGGTGATACATAGTTCATCCACCGACTGGTGAAATTTCCCGCACTATTCCTGTATATTAACCGCATCACTTGGCAGAAGCAAGACCCTCATCGTTTTTGGTATTTGTAACGCTAAATCAGAAGCATTAAAAAATGGGCCAACAGAACGATATAGCGTGTCACCTGCCGCTTTGTTAATAAAGCTTCCGGCAATAGCTGCAAGCATGGGGTCATTCGTACAGGCTAGTGCCGCAATAAGCCCAGCTAATACATCACCTGTTCCCCCCTTCGTCATACCCTCATTACCTCCAGTGATCAATCGCACCTCGCCCGGCATACACACGCGCTCATCGCACGTACCCCCCGAACACACAATATCTATGTGCCCCTTAAGCAGCACAATACAGTGGTATGTTTTTGCAAAAAGTTTCACCTTATCTTCATCAGTTTGCGCCTGACTGAACTCCGGGTGTTGGGTAAGTACTCGAGCCCATAATCCAGCAAATTCCTGATGATGAGGTGTTAGAATGGCCCGATCGGGGATATCCGCTATCTCCATCATCTGTAATGCGCCAGCATCGATAACCCATTGCTTTGTAGGGTACGAAACGAGAAGATCGTGAGTAAGTGCGCGGGTTTCTTCATCGCGCACCATGCCTGGCCCTATTAATATACAGTCATCCTCCTCAATATAAGCACTTATATCATCTCGCGATATCACAATGCCGTCACGAAATTCCTTTTTTACCTCTTTAACAATATCGTTATTCTCCGGAATTGACGAATAGTGAACAAGGTCAACAATACGTGATGCCACTTCCAGAGCCCAGATACTAGCAGCATGAAACAGGCTGCTTCCTCCTATAATAAGCAACCGACCATTTTGCCCTTTGTGCGAATTGGGCGTTGCAGTACGAAGTAATCGGATATCGTTAGCAGTAACTTCCTTCATTAGTTGTATTATAAACGAAGCACGGTCGCATTTTTTGTGACACTAACGGGTATACTCAACATATCTGCGCTCGTGATAATTGTCTGTTGTTGATCAGTCACCTCCCCCACAAGGGTTCTATGTGCCTCATCAAGTTCTGAAAATATATCATCCAATAACAGCAATGGCCGCTCCCCCGTCTCTTTCTCGATATAAGAAAGTTCAGCAAGCTTCAACCAAAGAACTGCCAGACGCTGCTCGCCACGACTACCAAATTTATTTAGGTCTCGAAATCCATGAGACTCGTCTCGCCCATGTCCTTCCTGACTCGACAAAACAAAATCATCCCTATGCGGACCGACCAGTGTAGATTTAGCCGCCACTTCTTCATCTTTGTACTGCAAAATTCGCGCCTCTGAAATAATACTTTTGTCATACGTGATGGTATAGCGGTGATCAGAAAGAACAGTAGCGTTTATAAACTCAATATAGGTAGCTCTTTTTTCGGTAATATATCCGCCTGCCTTTATGAGTAGCTGATCCCAGAACAACAACTGACCTCGTGTGGCCGCTCCCTCTTTGATAAGGTCAAGAAGTTTATTCCTCTGTCGTAATCCACGCTCATAAGAAATGAGGTTTCTTCGATACTCGCGGTCAGTCTGTACTAATACCATATCCAAATATTTTCTTCTCACACTCGGGCTATCTGTCACTATTTCAAGATCCTCTGGCCAAAAAAGAACAACTCGCACGTGTCCCATAAAATCGATTAGCCGGCGTGATACGCCATTGACCATATATTTTTTTAATGGTGAGCGTTGCCCAGACACTTCCCCCGGAGTCAGCATCACCTCTAGCTTATTGCTACCCACTTTCGCTTCAATACGAGTAATTTCTTCTCCCCAAGAAATAACATCACGATCCTGCCCAGCCCGAAAACTTTTTCCCGTAGCAAGCATTACAATCGCTTCTAATACATTGGTTTTTCCTGCTGCATTGGGCCCGACAATACAAGTCGCTCCGTCTGAAAAATGCCAGGATTTATTGTTATAACTGCGGAAATGTGAAAGCACTAACGAAGTCAGGGTCATGAAGGTTACGTGATGGTTGTGCCGGTAAATGGCTTACCATCGAGCGCCAATTCAAGATTTGATAAGTCTTTTCCATTCACTATCTTTACCGTCACATCCAAATCCTGTGCAAGCTTACTGGCGATAGGGTCAAATGGTGCATTCATGCCGGGCTTCCATACATCCCCTACCATCTTGCGGTAATCCTCCCATGAAATATTTGTTATCGGTTTTGCGTCTGCATGCTTATTGGGGTCTTTATCATACACCTGATCGACATTCGTCATATTTACCACCTGTGTCAGCCCATAATCCTGACACACTGTCACCGCACAATAATCAGTGCTCCACCCCGGCTTCCACCCTGCTGCAATAGCAACGGGCGATTGAATTTTTAAAATAATTTCATAGTGCTTGATCACCCTGGGATCAGCGAGATCCTGAAATATTGCACGAATAAGTTGCGCGTTCAGGCGGGTCGCATGCACCCCCAACCAGTCGGCATCGGTGTCACTCAAATCGTGACCGCGCACTTGTCTCGCTGCTTTTTGATAATCACGTGTTATCGCACCGCCACCCACTGTTATAAAAAATCTCCGTTTTTTTTCGGAGACTTGTCTTCTAATAAACTCGTGGAATTGGGAAAGAAAAGTGGTATCAATACCACCGTTTGGAACGATCAGTGAACCACCCAAAGAAAGTACAAAAACGTCTGCACTCTGTGCCATCGCTGTTTTCTCCTTATAAAATATGCCCTGCGGTGGTTTTTATCCTAACACACCAAAGGAAAATCTCAAAGCCGTCCGATTGTTTTTCCCTCAGACTTGCCAGCTCGCTTACGCACGAACGCTAGTATTTCTTTACGAAAGCGGTCTGCACTAAATTCAGCCGCTCGTTTTTTACAAGCATCTTCCCAATCTATTTTTTTGCTTTCAAACCTCGCTATCGCATCAACGAGAGATGAAACATGGGGAGTATCAAAAAATATGCCCGTTTTTCCTTCGATAACCGTCTCCCTCACTCCCCCTTCGTTTAGCGCGATAACCGGCGTGCCATATGACATAGACTCAATCGGCACCATACCAAAATCCTCATCCAGCGCACAAAAAATCGTTGCTTTGGCACCTCCATATAGTGTCATGAGCTTTGCATCAGAAACAGCACCCATAAATTCAACAGTCGGCCCGGCTATAGACTTCAATAGGGCTTCCTCTGGACCAGTCCCAACAATTTTTAACGGCAATTTCCGTTCATTGGCTGCCCGAATAATAACTTCTATTTGCTTTGCCCATACCAAACGCCCCACGCTTAAATAGTATGTTCTTTTTTGCTTCCCCCCAAGCTTTGTGAGCTTGTGGTCTACCGGCGGATAAATAACCGAAGCATCCCTACGATAAAACTTTTTTACCCTACGCGCGATTTCTTGAGAATTAGCGATAAAATAATCCACTTTCTGCGCAGTAACATAATCATACTGACGCATAAAAAAATTAATAAACGCTGCATATGCCCGTACTACTCTGTACTTTTGGAATGTTCTCCCGGTAGCGTATCCATACAGATTTCTTGGCGGGTGATGAATATAACAAAAATGCACTGCAGGTTTCGTGACGCTAACACCGCGACATATAAACCATCCACTGCTCGAGATAACAACATCGTACGCAGAAAGATCAAAACTCCCCCAAACGAGCGGTGCCAAAAACCGTAATGGTGAATGAAATTTTCTTACAATTGGATTGTGCTGCACCCAACTTGTCCGAATATCCCACCTCGTAAACCGCTTCGCGTGCTCCCCTAATGCTCGCCAATCTACAAACGAAGTATATAATGGTGCATCTGGCCATATATCGTGAAGCGATTCCACCACTCGCTCCGCGCCTCCGTATTCCCTCAAATAATCATGTACAAGCGCAATTTTCATATCTTTCTAAAATAACATCTGTTGCTCGTCATGCTCTTTTTTCTTCTGCTTGGTAGTATCGCGAGCTTTTGTCATCTCACTTGTTGCTAACTCTTCTCCACTGATACGGCGAAGCAGTGAAGAAAAACGGAGTGATGCCAGTGTGTTTCGAACCTCTGGTGTATCAAGTGTGGTAATTACCGCTTTCGCAGGCTCAAAATGTATTGGTGCGTCTGTTCTTATTGTCGCAAGTGTCACTCCTAAAAACGCACTCTCTTTTCCCGCTAGCAACTTTGTTTTCACCCCATCACTCACATTACTTTTTTCAAGTGATGTATAAATATTTTCTACCGATCCAAATTCATTAAGGAGATGAATAGCGGTCTTGGGCCCGATACCAGCTACTCCCGGATAATTATCCGAAGCATCCCCCATCAACGCTTTCAAATCTATAATGCGTTTTGGAACCACCCCCATACGCTCCAGTACGTCTGCTTCACTATATAGCTTCCCTTCAGACAACCCTTTAGTCGGCATAAACACCAACACTTTTTCATCTTCAACAAGCTGTAATATGTCCCTATCTCCCGTTACAATAATCACTTGGTCAATTTTTTTACTTTTTCGTTGTTTAGCGATAGTTCCTATCATGTCATCTGCCTCAAACCCATCAAGCTCAAATATGGGGATACCGAACGCTTTCACCACATCATGCACCATCGGTATTTGACTTATGAAGTCATCTTCCATTTTTGGCCGTTGAATTTGATATTCCTTATATAATTCGTTACGAAATGTCGGTCCTGGACGATCAAATGCGACAGCAAAATGTGTAGGCTTTAACGCATGAAAAATCTTTATGATCATTGAAACAAACCCATAGACAACATGTGCGGGTTTCCCGTCAGGAGTGGTCAACGGAGGAAGCGCGTGATACGCCCGATGCATGATGGCATTTCCATCAATGAGTACTAATCGGTTCATGAGGTTACTGTGTCCGTTTCTTTTCGCCACCAAGCAAGTGTTCGAAATCATCACCTTCGAGGGTCTCTTTCTTAAGAAGCTCTTCAGCTATAATATCTAAATCTTTTCGATATTTTTTCACCACCATGACTGCGCGCTCGTATGCGGCATCAAGTAGCTTTTTGACCTCCCGGTCAATAGCAGACTGCATTTCCTGTGATACGGATTGCTGCTCATAAAACGCTTTCCCCCACTCGGTGACGTCCGTTTGTGGACCAAAATTAATTGGCCCAAGGTCACTCATGCCAAACTCCATCACCATATAGCGCGCTATCCGAGTTGCCTGACTAATATCATTGGCAGCTCCACTGGTCATTTCCTTAAATATAAGCTGTTCAGCTGCTCTGCCACCCATTGTCATCGCCATTTCTTCTAGTAATCTCGATTTCGTTTCATGAAGTCGATCCCTTTCTGGAGGCGCCATAGTAAAACCAAGTGCCATGCCCCGAGAAACAATACTTATGCGATGTACCGGATCCAAATGTGGACTATAATAATTCACGACTGCATGCCCCGCTTCATGATACGCAGTCATTTTTCGATCGAGATCGCTCTGCAATCGCTTTTTTTCTGGCCCCAATTTCACTTTCGTTGCTGCTTCCTCAATGTCCTTCATATCAATTTCTTTCTTTTCTCCGCGAGCCGCATGAATAGCCGCCTCATTTAACATGTTCTCTATATCAGCGCCGGAAAATCCTACAGTGCGTTTTGCAACTTTATTCCAATCAACATTTTTCTCAAACGGCTTACCCTTCGCGTGAATGCCTAAAATTGCTTTACGCCCCTCAAGATCAGGCAAATCCAGAACAACACGGCGGTCAAACCTCCCTGGTCGCGTTAACGCAGGATCCAACAAATCCCCGCGGTTTGTTGCAGCGACAATAAGAACTGCTGTGTTTGGTTCAAATCCGTCCATTTCTACAAGGATTTGATTAAGCGTCTGTTCTCGCTCGTCATGCCCACCCATCACACCGACACTCCGCATCCTGCCAATGGCATCGATTTCATCGATAAAAATAATGGCGGGCGCACTCTTTTTTGCTTGAGCAAACAAATCCCGCACTCGAGCAGCACCTACACCAACCAACATCTCCATAAACTCAGATCCTGCTATTGAATAAAACGCGGTTTTTGCTTCCCCTGCCATCGCTTTTGCAAGCATGGTTTTTCCTGTCCCAGAAGGACCAACCAGAATAACTCCTTTGGGGGTACGGGCTCCCAACAACTTGTATTTTGCGGGATTTTTTAAAAAGTCGACCACTTCTTCAAGCTCTTTCTTTGCTTCATCGACACCAGCAACATCCTTAAATGTCACTTTTGGCAAATCTCTATTCCATATTCTCGCTTTGCTCTGACCAAACTGAAAGATGTTGTCTTGAGCGCCTCTAGCTTGTCGAAACAAAAAGAGAAAAAATACCACAGTCAACACTAATGGCAATACATTCGAAATGATGCCGACCCAAATAGCACCCATGGATAAATCCTTTACGTTAATCGAAACGGATTTAGGATCGACACCTGATTTTTCAAAAACACTTACCAACGAATCCTGCGCCTCTTTGGTAGAAATATATTTCGTACCATCAATGTGAGTAACCGTAAGCTTCGTGTCCTCTATATCGATAGTTTTTACTTTCCCCTCACGCACATCAGCAATCACAGTGGAAAGAGGCTTTGTTTCAGACAAAGATGCTTGACTTCCCAAGCTTCCAAATAACGAAAAAAGGAAAAATAAAACAAAAAGCCCAACTACTACGTTTTTAAGCGTAAACTTCATCTGAAATTGGATAGCGTTCTTCGATTTCTTGCCGTTGGTTTTTTTGGCTGAATGAACATGTTTTTCTGCCATACGAGCCTCAAGTATAGCATGTTCTGCTGAGATTATCACACGCGACTTAACGTATTTTCGCGCCCACCGGCATTCCCTCTGCAGAAACAAATTGGGGCTTCAAAGAAGCGCCATCAACCGCAAGTATCATTCCCTGACTCTCTTCATTCATCATTTTGCGAGGCGCGAGATTGGTAATAAAGAAAAATTGCTTTCCCAAAAAGTCTTCGGGGGTGTATCCAAAACCTCGTACTCCAGTAAATATAATCCGTGGATTTTCTTCTCCTATGTCTACCACCAAACGGATGAGCTTGTCGCTTCCCTCTTTATTTTTAGCTTCCTGTACTTTCCCGACACGAAGCTCCACTCGAGCAAATTCATCAATGGAAATTGTTTTTCCGGATACCGGTTTTTGATAGTCAAAAAATGAATACTGCGTTGTCACTCCAATTACATCGCGCACCTGCTTCATTGTTTGAATAGCAATAGTTAGCGCTCTTTCTTGCCCGCGAGCGAGTATTTCCTTAACCAAGGCGGGGTTATTTTTCAGTTCATCATATGCTCTCCGTGCGGGCCCGAAATACGTCATCACACTTTCATATAGATATTCCTTCACCTTCACATCTGATACCTTCCCCTCCTTATATAATTCCTTCATCTTCTTAACTCTTGAGGGCTCTCCAAAAAACCCGAGATAGGTAAACACCATATTGCCTTCGACATGTCCCGGATCCGTCACATGTTTCCGTGTGGGATCAGTAAACGTTCCCATAACCTGTTTCCGAATTACCTCTTCTGACTCAAACATGGCAATAACATTGCCAAGCGACTTGCTCATTTTTCGCTGACCGTCAGTTCCCATAACGACCGCCACTTCTTCCGGAATAAATGGAGCTGGCAACTTAAACACATTTTTCTTATAGATCTTGTTGAAATATCCGGCAATATCTCGAGTTATTTCTATATGCTGCTTCTGATCCTTTCCTACCGGCACGATATCTGCCTGATATAAGAGAATATCGGCTGCCATAAGCATCGGATAACTAAACAGCCCCACGTTTATGTCATCTTCCATAACATCCTTCTGGAGCTTATCTTTGTATGCATGGGCACGCTTAAGAAGACCCAACGGGGTAACATTATTGATAATCGACTGGCACTCGGTATGCATGGGCACATCCGACTGACGGAAAAAAATAATGTTATTAAACTCGTCATCCGTCATGAAACCCTTGAGAAGTGCCAACTCATTAAGTATGAGAGTTTCAATATTTTGTTGTAACTGTTTTTTGTCCTGAATTGTCGTAAGCCCATGCAAATCTGCAACCATGAGATATGTCTCATTGGACTTAGCCAATTCAATAAATTGACGTACTGCTCCTAAGTAATTGCCAATATGAAGACTCCCATCTCCGCTGGGCGTGATACCTGATAACAATCGTTTATTTACTGGTATATTCATATATTCTCCTTATTGTAACGAATTCTTCCTAAAATTGCGTACACGCAATGATTGATATCGTTCCATGTACGTATCGAGCTTGCTTCTATCGACAACCCGATCAGTCATGATGGCTGATCCCACGATAATAGCATCAGCGCTCGTAAAAAGCTCACCCATATTATCAGGTGTCGATCCGCTCCCGACAACGATGGGCAGTCCCCGTCCAAAATGCCGCGCTATATGTAAATCTTTCATTATCGGCGCTACCCCAGTCCATGTGCCAGTAATGATGATGGCATCTACTCCTTTGTTCACTGCTTCCCTGACCGATTGTCGTAGTGATTTTGATTTATCAATCATTTTAGAGTGCTTTACCTGCACATCTGCAAGCACCGCCACACCTCGCTCCAAGCCTAATTGCTTCCGATACGCCATTGCTTCATCTGCCCTCCCTATCATTACTCCATAATTTGTCATCACATCATCTACATACGAAGCTATTCGAATAAATCTGGCTCCGGTGTTTCTACAGATATCAAGTGCTGTGTAAAAATCATTCCATAAGACATCCACACCAACAGGGATACGAACCGATCGTACGACAGCATCCACAAGTCGCTTCATTTCCAACGCTTCCGCCTTCCTTACAAACTCACGATGAGGCGTGCTGTAATTATTCTCTATCATGATGGCGTGCACTTCCCCTTCCTCCAGATTTTTCGCTTCACTGATAATCCTTCTGCGCGTCACGCTTATTGGTTGATGTTCTGGGTATCCAGCAAGCGGCGGCAAATGTATCATGCCAATGATTGGCTTTCTTATAGGCAACACTTCTTTAAATAAATTCATATTCTCCTCCTTTACCCGCAAACTTGTTTGTAACGGATACATAACGATCTAACTGCTCTTTTCCCTTTCCTGATAACAACGCCTCTAATCCATGTCTTGTGCATTTTCGAAGCATTTCTCTATTAACACGCTTTTTCTTTCTGTCTAATGCATTGGGGTCTGTAAGACATCGGCGGACAAATATACCCAATCCCACTGTCATCGCAAGATATTTCGCCCGGGTGATATCCTTACCCTCTATTGCACTGTTATTTGCTTCCATAATGGCTTCATACGTATTGGGAATTGCGAGTGAAGCGGGAGAAAAATCTGCTAAATCGCGGGGATCATAAAAATCTTCTGGTGATAATATGTATGTTCCCGCGTTCTCCCCGCCCACCAAAAACGAAGCAATTGTTTTATATGGAGGAGGTGCAATCTCATCCAGCACGACAATGTGCTTCATAAAACCTGGATCCAACATTTTGTCGTCATCAGCAGAAACGAGTGTTCCGCAATACACAGCGCTATTTTCATAACGCTGAAAGCCTTTTTCCGATAGTATCGACAATGCGTCAACAACAACTGAAGGATGCACCTTTTCATTTACTCCAATCATCGCGTGGACAGGCGTTTCCGCAGACACGGTAAATGCCAACGGCCCAATAACGTGATTAACTGTCTCCCCTTTTAACTTATGCGACAACGAGTGAAGTGTTCTCGTGTTATGGCAACTCGTCATTAATAAATTTGACTGATGCAACACCTCGCTCAATGCCTCAGGCGTATGAAAATCGGACCGAGCGCCAAACGCTTCAATCGCGCTCTGACCGGCAACTTTTGACGTATTTGGATAAGAATGATGTTTATGTACAGCGTTACTGACCGAAAGCGCAATTGCTGCCATCGTGGAAAGGCTAAACAACTTCGTTGTATGACTATTCAGTGGATATCCCTTATCACCTCCCATGCCGCCAAATGCTATAAGCGGGTCACGATACGCGGGGCGCGCCACGGTGTCGAGGTGTATAGTCGCCGCCACCATACCCGCAATCTCCTCTGCAGAAAGACCGATATACGCCTCTTTGGTAGACATTGCAGAAAGTAATGTGGTCGCTTGCAACAAATGGGTATCAAGCGGCATGATATTTTTTAGCTTCATTTGCAAGGCATCATGGAGCGGTTTGTTGAGAGCGGCACAAACAAACACGCCTAATCCAAAAGCTTCATCAAAAGTAAGACTGTTACCTTGTTCAATTTTTTTCTGAATTGTATAGTACCCATCCCGTTCGAAGAGATCAGAAAGATGCTCCTTGGCCACATCAATTTTTTCTTCAAGACCATCTTGATAATGTGTGTGATTAGCTAACACATTAAGGCTTTGATTTGTGTCTATCTCAATTATTACGCCATCTTTTTGTATCTGTTGCTGATATGGTTCACCGCGTAACTGAATGTATGCAACATCGCCAAAGATACCCCGTGGTTTCCTTGTGCTTGAAAACCTCCGGGGCAAACACCTTCGTTCTATCCATCCCCATACGTTCTTTTGACATAGATACTCCTTTCTAAAAAAACAATAAAAAAACCCCTGCAAATCGTTTAGTCCGCCATAAAAGACGGGTAAAAAACTTGCAGGGGTCTCCGCCAGCTAGCGGATAACGGTGCCACCCTACTATTTGTTATTCTCACAAAAAATCCCGCTCAAAAGCGGGACGTCAGGTGAGAATAACCTCATTCTTGACGAGCTCCGAACCTTTCGACACTCGCTCCTGTCTTTTTACGGTTTCGGCTCCGTACTTGATTTAAGAGTCAGCTTGTCCCGATATTATCGGGACTGACCCGGTTCCAACCCTCCGGATCAACGCTTTTATTCACTTGTAAACGGTAGTATACCACAATCAGTCAATGTAAAAAATGGTATTGTCTTGATACAATAGATATATGGACATGAGCAAACTCTCCTATTACGCACGAAAAATTCATCGTTTATTGCTATTGTTTGTCATCATTTTTGGGCTAATACAAATGCTTACTGGTCTTGCTATGAGGTATCCCACACTGTTTTCAGTAGTAGACCAGGGTGCTGCGCTATCACTCCACTACAAAACAGCAACATACTTTGCGATAGCTTTTGGTTTACAACTAGTAACGGGAATAATTATGTACCTTGCTCCGATAATCATTAAATATAAACAAAAAAGCAGGTAACTAACTCGCCATCAATTCAGGAATAAAATCGCTTCAATTGTTCATCGGTAGAACCTATATCTGTCCCCAAAAAATTCCGAAGTAAACGGTAAAGAGGGGGTGAAGTTCGATATAAACCAATTTTTGCTCCCATAAAAATCCGATCCCTCAACCTTGGTGCATTATAAAAATGCGCTGCGGCATTGGCATTAATAGCCCAATCGCAGGTTCGACAAAGCGTATCTATTCGCTCGTCTTCTAGGCCCTTTTTCACCACCATCATACCCTTGCTCGAAAAAAGAGACCTGTAACTATCTGTGCGAAGATTTCCGATTATATGTTTCATACCAAAATCCTGACAACACACGAGTACATCCCCAGAAGGAACAAGAATATTGCTTATAAGATGGAGAGGGCACGCCAACCTACCCCGAAGTCGTTTTACTTTACGACCACGTAACATAGGATTCAAACCAGCTCGCGTATGAATTGGTTGGTGTTCAATCCCAACTTTCTGAAATATTGGTCGAAGCTTCGCATGGACTGATTTTCCATGAAAATGGAAACTCACGTTTGGTGTTATGTGCTGAACCGCAATTTCCATTACTTTCACTGCTGTTTCATTTACCGGAATACGCTCAATCATTTCATCGGATGACACATGAATAATTAGCTTATCAGTGCCCTCAGGTGACAACGAAAGTAATTTGAAAAGCTTTACCACTCCCTCCTCGGTTAGACGAGCCAACGTAGAATATACCGTAACCTCGTACCCCATCTTTTTAACGTAAGCAATCATATCCAAACAGCGCGGGTTCTGGAACGGCTCGGATAATCCTCCAAAACCAATGCGAACCGTTTTTGGCACTTTATCAACACATTCCTTAAATACCTCAAATGTCATCAATATCGGTGAATGAAGTTCGCGTGCTCGGAGAAGTGTTAAGCGCTGAGGACAAAACGAACAGGTGTTAGAACATCCTGCTGTAGTCGTCACCTCGAGATAAGGCTGAAAAACACCCATATCGACTAGTATACTCCATTATTCAGAAAAAAATTCCATAGAAGAAAAAAGCAATAGCTTCGAAACGTCTTGTGTTGCGGGGCCGGGAATCGCACCCGGCCTAGGAGATTATGAGCCTCCTGTGCAACTTTACACTACCCCGCGGTTTCTTAACTCAAACTGATTTGAGTATATCAGAATGAGAGATTAGCCTCAAGCTGAGTATAATACAATTAATGTGGTTCATTTATATCATTCTTTGCCAAGACAACAGCCTCTATACAGGTATTACAAATAACCTTAACAGGCGCTTGGTAGCTCACCAAGCCGGTATTGCAAGCTCATATACACGATCTCATAAGCCAGTGCGCATCATTTATACGGAGCAAGCTAAAACAAAATCAAACGCTCTCAAACGGGAAATAGAAATAAAATCTTGGTCGCGAACCAAAAAAATAGCTACCCTAAAACTTGTGCTATAGCCATCAAAAAACCACCCAAGGTTACCCCAGGATGGTTTTTCTTTTTGAATTCAAAAAGTACTCTTACCAGTCGCGTCCTCCACGATCGTCTCCGCGATTATCGCGCCGGTCAAATCCGCCGCGACCACCTCGGTCTTCTCGTCGTCCGCCACCACCGTATCCACCTCTTGAACCACCGCCACGACTGCCACCTCCAAATCCGCCGCCACCTCCTCGGTAGCCGCCTCCACCACCTCGATTTTCGCGAGGGGCCATCGGCTTAGCTTCATTGACCACAATAGATCTTCCATCTAATTGTGAACCATTCAAATCGGCAATCGCTTTTTGTGCGTCATCTGGACTTGTCATTTCGACAAAACCGAATCCTCGGGACTTCCCCGTAAACTTATCGGTAATAACCTGCGCACTTGCGACCGGTCCAACTTGCGCAAAATGATTGCGAAGCGTGTCTTCTGTCGTATCCCAAGATAATCCTCCAACAAATAATTTAGCTGCCATACTCTACATTCACCTCCCGCCTATCCTATCTATCACGTACCTATTTGAACTTATAAAAAACAGCATACGAACAGAAAGGTTATGGATATTGTCATTATATCATTTCACTACGCTAATCTCCTCATCTGGCTCTTTGGAATAAACTAATCTCATTTCCCTTCCGGCTCTAATCTGATAAAATATGAAGACTCACGCCAGCGTAGCTCAGTGGTAGAGCAGTGTCTTCATAAGGCATTTGTCGCAGGTCCGATCCCTGCCGCTGGCACCAAACAAACACGTTACTCGATATCAAAAAAAATTCCCCACCACTGCCGCCAATACGCAGTATTGCTGTTATTATGAGCAGCGTTTATTTCATTACCAGCGGAGTCAGGCATAATAACGATCGTTTCCCCCGGTTTAACCATCCCCAACTTGTCCCTTGCCACCCTCTCCACAAATTGTTCACCGCGGGCGTCTTGTAGCGCATTTTCCAGTGTTTTGTTTTCTTGTTGTAAACGTGCAAGATCAGCCTCCCGTTCACTCACAATCCCACGACGTGCCCACAGGTTGACGATCGTGCCACCGGCACTTAGGCACAAAATGAGGCTAATTATCCACACAACTATTTTCCCTATTTGAGGCTGTCTTGGTTGCATACGTTGCGTTAAGGTCTTGTATGTGATATTATAGGCTTTAATAAATTGGCTATAGACCGTTATCCTTTCTCCCTGTCTCAGGCTGAGACGGCTCTAGCTTTTTAATGTATTTACCATGACACTCGACTTAAAAGGCGCTCACAAACAATTCGTTGAATACCTCCAATCACGCCGCCGTGCCCACGCTACCATCGTAGCATACAGCAAGGATATCGAGCAGCTTGTGGCGTTCCTTACGAATGCAGGCAAAAAAGAAATAACAACCGTTGCTCGTGAGGAGCTTGAGGCTTTCTTAAAAAAGCTTGCCGCCGACAGCTATACCCCAAAGTCAATTTCTCGAAAAATCAACTCCATGAAAACATTTTACCGATTCCTTAAAACGACTGGAGTGCTCGCTTCAGATCCTGCAAGTGACATTGAGCATCCTAAATATGAAATTAAACCTCCTCGGATACTCTCCAAACTGGAATATCGCGCCTTACGTGATGCATGTCGAAGCGATGTGCGAACACATGCAATTGTAGAACTTTTCCTTCAGACAGGTCTTCGAATCGGAGAGCTTGCAAACCTCATGGTAGAAGATGTTCGTCCAAGTGAACTACACGTCACAGCACAGGAAGGACATGAAGAACGCATGGTTCCCTTAAATCGCGCTGGTCGAGAAGCATTAGATAGCTGGCTTAAGGCACGAAACAACGACACAAAATCCCATGCGTTATTTATTACAAAAACAGGTCGTCCTCTCCTTATTCGCAACATTAGAACCGCTATTGATCGATATTTCAAAGTTGCCGGCATAGAAGACGCAAAGGTAAATGATCTTCGTCATACCTTTATCGCCCATCACCTGATGGCAGGAACACCAATTACCACCATAAGCAAATTGGTCGGTCATAAGCGCTTATCAACAACTGAAAAGTATCTCGAATTCATCAAAGACAAACAGACAGATCACGTAAAGCTAGACGAACTATAAATTGGTTTGTATACTATACAAGGCGCCTGAGTCTGACCAGTCATCAGACGAGCCATCTGTACGAACGTCAGCAACATATCTCATTGTTGATCAGTAATCAGAACGGGTAAGCCCGTAACAGCAGTACGAGAAGCAAGTAAGGTGGTACCACGTATTAGCGTTCGCATAACTGCAGCTAACTCGTCCTTATAGTAAGATATAAGTGACGAGTTTTTTTATGGACAAAAACTTTGATCCAAAAGCGGTAGAAGAGGCTATTTACCAGATGTGGGAATCCGGTGGTTTCTTTGCACCCAACAACAATCCCTCTTCAAAACCGTTTACCATTATTATGCCACCGCCAAATGCAAATGATCCGTTGCATATCGGCCACGCGCTGTTTATCACGATCGAAGACATCCTTATTCGATACCACCGGATGAAGGGCGACAGCACACTCTGGTTGCCCGGTACTGATCATGCCGGTATCGAAACACAATTTGTATTTGAAAAAAAGCTCGCCAAACAAGATAAAAGTCGGTTTAACTTTGATCGTGAAACGCTTTACAAGATGATATGGGATTACGTACAGGAAAATTCGGGTGTTGCAGTCAATCAAATGAAAAAACTCGGCGCATCCGCTGATTGGAATACATTTAAATTCACCCTTGACCCAGACATTGTCATAAGAGTATTAGAAACATTTATTAAACTCTATCATGACAACCTTATATATCGCGGACAAAAGCTTATTAACTACTGCACCAAATGCGGCACAGGATATTCGGAACTTGAAGTGGAACATGTAGAAGAAACGACAAAGCTCTACTTCATTAAATACGGACCATTTGTACTCGCAACTACCCGTCCGGAAACAAAATTCGCAGACACTGCAGTTGCCGTTCATCCAAAGGACAAGCGCTATAAAAACTACATAGGTCAAGAGGTCGCTGTCGAAGGATTATTAGGCACATTCAAACTGAAAGTTATCGCTGACGACTATGTCGATCCGGAGTTTGGCACTGGTGTGGTAAAAATAACACCCTACCATGATTTTAATGATTTTGACGTATGGCAACGACACATACATGAAATACCTGCTCCGTTACAGGTCATCGACAAACAGGGGCGTCTTACCGCTATTGCAGGCCCGTACGCAGGCATGAAAATTAAAGCTGCTCGGGATATCATTGAAAAAGATCTTGATAAAAAAGGCCTCCTTGCAAAACCAAGTGAAACATACACGCACAACGTTGGCGTGTGTTACCGATGTAAAATAGTCCTTGAGCCGCTGCCACTCACTCAGTTTTTTATAAAGACTAAACCGCTTGTTGAAGGAGCGCTTCGCGCACTGGATACCAATGAAACGACAGTGATGGGAGCTGGTCAGGATAAAATACTTCGTCATTGGCTTACGAATATCCGCGACTGGAATATAAGTCGTCAAATCGTATGGGGCATTCGCATTCCTGTTTGGTACAACGCAAAAGGGCACGAACATCAAATTACGGTAAGTTTCCTCGATCATGAGAAAAAACAAAGACAGGGACTCCTCTCTCAGTGGGTAGGCGAATTTGGTTATGAGCATATTGCCAAAAACCTTCAACATATTGACGCGAGCGTGGGATCTGACACCGACAGTCCACCATGGGTAGTAAGCATCGATAAACCCACAATGGATGGTGTATGGATACAGGAAACCGACACATTCGACACGTGGTTTTCCTCCGGTCAGTGGCCAGTCGTAACGCTTGAGGCCAACGGAGATGCTTTATTTAAGAAATTCTATCCTACATCTGTTATGGAAACGGGCTACGATATTTTACCAATTTGGGTAATGCGAATGATGCTTTTGGGTATCTATGTAACTGGAAAATCACCATTTAAAACCGTCTATCTTCATGGGTTGGTTCGTGATGAAAAGGGACAAAAAATGAGCAAGTCAAAAGGAAATGTTATCAACCCCCTCGACATGGTGGAAAAATACGGAGCAGATGCCATGAGAATTGCCCTCGTCATGAGCTCTACCCCGGGTCAGGACAAGGCGGTCGGTGAAAGTACTATCCGTGGCATGCGCAATTTCTCCAATAAAATTTGGAATGCAGCGCGTTTCGTGTATATGGAAAAACAAAACGCTGATACTACAAAAGACGTACCTGGTATTGAGGATGAAAATTTCCAAAAAAAACTACGTGAAACGGCGCTCACAATAACGCAATTGCTCGACTCGCTTCGAGTAGGACTTGCCGCAGAAACTGTTCACAATGAATTTTGGCATTGGTATTGTGATATCGCTATTGAACAAAGAAAGCGAAAAGAGATATCGCTACAAACGCTTGAAGATGGACTCACAACATTCCTCACACTTCTTCATCCCTTTATGCCATTTGTCACCGAAGAAATCTGGCGAAAATTTTCCACAAATAACACGCCGCTTATTACTTCCCCTTGGATTAAATAACCAGCATACTTAAAATCCTGCAGATGTCGTTGTAGGAGTGACTGCCGGCAAGCTTACTGATGGTGTCGCAGTATTTACGATCCCTGTCTTAAATGAAGCGATAATCTCATTAAACACAGCATCATCACTCGCAAAATCTGAAGTGATGCCAGCAGGAGCGAAATGATTAAATTCAACTGCAAGCGTCTCTGAAACAGGCATGAGTACTCCACGAATAGCAGTAAATGTATACCCGCCTCCGGTTCTTCCGGTAAAATTCCCCGTATACTCGTACGCAAACACCCCACCAAATACTCCCTGCTTCATAGTAAATTCGCGCCCCGCTGCATCAGTGAGTATAGCGCCTCGAAAATCTGGAAGTAGCTGCCCTTTCCCACGGGCGGCAACGGTAAAGCGGGTGCCACCAGGCAAATTTGTTCCCTGTGATGCGCAACTTTGACTATCACACACAGGCGCTTTTACCTCGCTTGGCATTTGATATGTTAACCCATCAATTGGTTTTTTTGTTACCCCGCTTATCACATTATATAACTGGCGTGATCCTGATGGCAGAGCGCCGGAAGGAGTTGCCACATTTGTCGTTGACGGACTCACACGGGCGACGGGCGCAAGTGTTGGTACGACTGTCTCCTCTACTACTGAGGGTGCAAAAAATGTGCGTAGTTGACTACTCAACCACACGCCAAGTCCGAAAAGAATAACGATAAATAAAATTGTCCCTATATGATTTTTTTTCGCTGGCTTCTTTTTATGCTCTTCCGTTATATGCATGTCACCAGACAAGGGATCGTCCTTTGCGGCCACCCCAGGAGGAGATTGAAATACGCGAGCAGCTTCAGGTACTACAGACGCAGCATCTTCGTGCTCGCTTGCAGACACAGAAGCTTGATCAGATGCGACTTCCCCCGAAACTGGATCTATAATCGGTGTTTCTTCGTATGAAAGCGATGATTTATTTTCAGAATTTTGTTTTAGTGGCTCATCCATATAATTATTGTACCCTCATTACTTTCTTACAAACAAGATGGCATTCGGAATATTTCTTCCAGGTCCGACTTTATATCCCCCACTCCATAATGCTGTTGAGCCACCATTATCCAAATTCAACGCGTTTTCGAGTCCCATTGCTTTTAAGACATGCGCAACTTCTGCCACTGTTGCACTATGCACGACCCCAATATAAGCAGTTGTTCCTTTATTTCCCACAAAACTCCTATTTCCCTTGCTCCCTTTCTTTGGATCTCCATCACCACCAAACACGATATTGCCACCTGACATAAGAAGTGGTTGCATCGCAATCATGCTATCAGGACTTGTGTCCCTTCCCCAATCCAATGAACGACCGACAAAACGCATAGAGCCGGACAGAAATATGACTGCAGGAACAGTGCTATATACGTTATTATCGGAATTAAAATACACCTTGTTTTTATTCATTAAAAGTGTGTCAAAAGAATTTTTCTTGTCTGCACAACTCGGGTAATCAGCGGGACAGAAATACGACCCATTAATTCCAGCAAACGCGCCATT
>DJCU01000029.1 GCA_002430725.1 Candidatus Gottesmanbacteria bacterium UBA5942 | reverse complement strand
CAATAGTATTTATATTGATTCCTAAGATAAATAGTTGATGACGCACAGATGAAAAAGTGCTGTGAGAATGTGAAAATATGCGAATATATGGCATTAGCACCATTAATGATTAAGTGCTATTTTTTTTGTAGATCGATAGATCAATGTAAACTCATTTTCTTGTTGTGAAATGTCACACACTAACAGTGGACTATAGAAGGAGTAGGGAAGATTACGTCATTTAAGCCTATTGGAGAAGCGCAAAACGATTGATTTTACTTTCGTTCTTGCCTAAAATCAAGAACAAGATATACTTATCTAACAGAGAAATTATTCATTTATTATGTCATTTGTATACCCACATAGCGAAATTGAGGCTAAATGGCAGAAGGCCTGGAGTGATAAAAAGACGGACGTAGCGGATATTGCAAACGCCAAGAAACCGTTTTATAACCTCATGATGTTTCCGTATCCTTCAGCGGAAGGTCTCCATGTAGGGAACATGTACGCATTTACCGGGACTGATATATATGGACGATTTAAGCGTCTGCAGGGGTTTGATGTATTTGAACCAATCGGCCTAGATGGATTCGGTATTCACAGTGAAAATTATGCATTTAAAGTAGGGAAACATCCGGTGGAACAGGCTAAACGAAGTGAGAAGAATTTTTATCGACAGCTATCACTTATTGGATGTATGTATGATTGGTCGCGCACAGTACAAACGTACGATCCAGGATATTATCGTTGGACACAATGGTTATTTGTGCAAATGTTCCGTCATGGACTTGCATACCGTGCAAAAGCAGAAGTAAATTGGTGTCCTTCGTGTAAAACTGTGTTGGCAGATGAACAGGTTATCGATGGGAAATGTGAGCGATGCGGTAATTTAGTAGAAAAGAAGGCATTAGAACAATGGTTTTTTAGAATTACCGCGTATGCGGGAAAACTGCTGGAAAATATTGGTAGCCTCAAATGGTCAGAAAAGGTACTGAGCGCTCAGCAGAACTGGATCGGGAAAAAAGAGGGGATTAATATTACGTATCCCGTTGTTGATGAAAAAGGAGAGAATATTGGAGAGGTTGTTTGTTTTACTACAAGACCCGACACCAATTACGGTGCTACATTTGTCGTTTTAGCGCCTGAACACCCCTTTATCAGTGTATTGCAGCGAGTGATAAAAAAAGAAAAGGCTGATGCAATAACCCAATACATAACTAAGGCAAAAAAAGTTTCTTCACAAGACCGTATAGCTCATGGTCGCAAAAAGACTGGAGTAGATACCGGCTTGTGGTGTGTGAATCGACTTACAGGACAGAAGATGCCGCTTTATGTGTCTGATTTTGTCGTCATGGGGGTCGGTACAGGGGCAGTGGTCGGAGTTCCTGCTCATGATGAGCGTGATTATGCATTTGCACAGGAGTTTCATTTGCCAATACGTAAAGTTATTGGTTGGAAGGGTGAGCTACATATAGTTATTCCGAAGCAGTTTGTTATAGATAAATCTATATCAAATCTTACCTCACCACAGGTCTTCGTAGAGGAGAGGGAGGCAACAATTGCGGTGGTGTGTGGCATAGACAGTTCGAACGAAGTGATAAGTTGTATGCAGGAATTATTCAGGAAATCAGATGGGTATGCGTATATAGATGGAGATATGAGCGGATTGGTTACAAAAGAGGGTATTATCACTCAGGAACATGACATTGCTGAATTTTTTTCGGAGCGTCATATCAATGTAAATGAAGTTTGGCCAGCCTATAAAGATAGCTACCCATTTTGTTATACGGGCGATGGGTACGTGGTGGATTCAGATTTTCTTAATGGAAAAGCTACTGAGCAAGCGATACCACTCATGATGGATTATTTGGAAAAGAATGGGTGGGGCAAGCGAGTAACATCCTATCATTTGCGCGATTGGCTGATTAGTCGTCAACGATACTGGGGTCCGCCAATTCCAATGATACATTGTGTGAAATGTGAAGCAGCAGGGAAGGGTGAGCGATCAGATACTCCGGGTTGGTATACGGTACCAGATGATCAACTTCCTGTTGAGCTTCCATATATTGAGGATTATAAACCGGGTGATGACGGGATAGCCCCGCTTGCGAAGCACAAAGAGTTTTACGAAACACCTTGCCCTGGTTGTGGAGAGGTTGCCGCGCGTGAGACAGATGTTTCTGATACATTTTTAGATAGTTCGTGGTACTTTTTACGGTATCCTTCGATTGGCTCAGCTTCAGAAAATAATGCACCATTTGATCCAAAAGTTACCAAAAAATGGTTGCCTGTGACCATGTATACAGGAGGCGCAGAGCACTCA
Source organism: Candidatus Gottesmanbacteria bacterium UBA5942 (assembly GCA_002430725.1). Lineage (GTDB taxonomy): Bacteria > Patescibacteriota > Microgenomatia > UBA10105 > UBA927 > UBA927. The sequence continues at coordinate 2,501 of DJCU01000029.1, read as the reverse complement.
GTGCTTCATCTGATGTATAGCAGATTTGTGACGATTGTCCTCAAGGAGTGGGGATATTTGGATTTTGAAGAGCCTTTTCCGAATTTTTTTGCGCACGGGCTCGTGATCAAAGAAGGTGCCAAGATGAGTAAGAGCAAAGGGAATGTTGTTAATCCTGATGAGTATATCAAACTATACGGAACTGATGCGCTTCGATTGTATCTTATGTTCATGGGGCCGTTTTCTGAAGGCGGTGATTTCCGGGATTCCGGCATGGAAGGAATGCATCGATGGGTGAATCGTGTTTGGCGCATGGCAACAAGCTCATTAGAAGTTAGCACTGATATAGTTATGAGTGATATTGTGGTAAAAAATTTGCACAAGACCATAAAGAAGGTTGGTGAGGATACCTCCAGGCGTCACTACAACACTGCGATCGCAGCCATGATGGAGTTTACCAACTGTGTGGCAGATAACAATGGCACTCTAACATTACCGATGCTAAAAGATTTTTTGGTTATACTAGCGCCCTTCGCGCCACATTTGACGGAAGAGTTATGGGCGCGTGCAGGAGGAGAGTTTTCTATTCATACACAGGCATGGCCAAAGTATGACGATACATACCTTGTGGAACAGTCAGTTCCTGTCGTTATACAGGTAAACGGTAAGCTTCGCGATACGGTGCATATTGATATAGAAAGCGCTAGTGATCAGAAAAAAGTTGAGGCCATTTCGCAGGCTTCGGAAAAAGCGCAGAAATTTTTAGCAGGGAAAAAACCCAAGAAAATTATCTTTGTAGCCGGTAAGCTGATTAATTATGTTGTGTGATAGAAGTGGATTGCCTCTCTGTTGCACCATGTTGACATAGTCGTATCCTACTTCACAGATTTCTTTTTCCTCTCGTGCTCTAATACAGGTATATGACTGACGCTCACGAGGAGTATGTGCTTACTCCTCAGTTGATATGGCAAGTCTACCGCGTACCCATAATGCTTGGGATTATTAGCCTCCTCCTTATAGCTCTATCTATAACTATCTTTATAAAACTGCATCAAGATCAAATTCCTATTACGTTTAGTTCAGATAATCCTGAAGGAACGAGGTCAGGCGCTTACGCTGATCAGGATGAAATGATACTGGTCGATATCGAAGGCGGGGTAGTAAGACCTGGAGTGTATCGATTACCACAAAATTCACGAATAGATGATGTGTTGGGGTTTGCGGGAGGGTTCACCGATCAAGCTGATATGGAGGCGGTTGCCCGTTCTATAAACAGGGCGGCGAAATTGTCTGACGGAGCAAAAATTTACGTCCCAATAAAAAATATGACAACTGAAGACAACAGACCTGGGGTGGAGGGTATAACGATGATTAACATAAATACTGCATCGCGGACAGAGTTGGAAGATATACCGGGTATTGGCCCGGTGACTGCGGATAAAATTATTTCTGCCCGGCCGTTCACTCGACTAGAAGAATTGGTGGAAAGGAACGTGTTGAGTATTTCGTTATACGACAAAGTAAAAAATTTGTTGACGTTATAGTGTATGTTGCCATTTACCGTAGAGGGGTTAACGGAGGTAGTGGGGCAAGTATTGCCCGAGCCACACGCAGGATTGCTTGCAGGATTGTTGTTTGGAACAAAAACCACATTGTCTCGTGAATTGTATAGTGCTTTAGTAAATAGCGGCACCATTCATGTGATCGCTCTTTCCGGTATGAACATTTCTATCATGAGTCGTTTGATACAAAGCGGCTTATTATGGGTGGTTAGCAAGCGAACATCTAGTTTGCTAACGCTTGGTATGATTGGGTGGTTTATATGGTTTGTTGGTCCAAGTCCAAGCATAGTTCGGGCTGCTATTATGGGCAGTATTTCTATATTAGCTATAGTATTTGGGCGACAGTACTGGTCATTGTTCGCGTGGGTATTAGCAGTCGGAGGTATGTTATTGATAAACCCATCGTGGCTCGTAGATATATCATTTCAGCTATCAGCGCTTGCAACATTGGGGATTATCCTTTTTGGTGGAAGAAATAGGGCGGAGCGTCATGAAGGGTCAATGATGAATTTTTTTCATCAGTCGGTGCGTGAAGACTTGCGTCTTACCCTCGCGGCACAAATATTTACCATCCCACTTATATGGTTCTGTTTTCATCGGATTTCTTTTGTCGGGCCGTTTGCAAATCTTATGATTGGGTGGGTTATCGGACCGCTCACTGGTCTTGGATGGATGACTATTTTGATCGGATGGGTATATTTGCCAATGGGGCAAGTGATCGGATGGTTTGATTGGGTAGCATTGGAATATATTGTTCGGACGGTCTATTTTGCAAGCGGCGTGCCATTTGGCAGTATTAATTTATAACTATATCAAACTATACAAGCTCGAAGCTGGCGAGCAGGGAAAAGTAGTATAAAAACCTGTCTCTTATACACATCTGACGCTGCCGACGAAGAGGCTAGTGTAGATGTCGGGGAGCGGCGTATGATAACAATAGAAGAGTACACTGGAGCGCGA
>DJCU01000023.1 GCA_002430725.1 Candidatus Gottesmanbacteria bacterium UBA5942 | reverse complement strand
TAGAACGGTGGGAAAAGGGATACTTTATCCATAAAAAGGGAGACGTTGATAAAGAAGATACCGCATGGGTATCTGGTGGAAGCGCCGCGTACCGTAGATCAGTTTGGAATAAGCTGGGTGGGTTGGATAGTATATATAATCCATTTTATTGGGAAGACATAGATTTTTCATATCAGATACTGAAAGCAGGATACCGTGTTGTGTTTGAAAATAAGAGTGTCGTTGGTCACTTTCATGAAGAAGGGAAAATAAAAACGTCATTTACTCCCCGCGATGTCAAAAAAATTGTCTATAGAAATCAATTTATCTTTTTATGGAAAAATATGTCGGACGCTTATTTATGGATACTTCACTGTTTCTGGACGCCTATACGTTTGTTTCAAGCAGTTATAAAAGGTGATTGGCTTATGCTGCAAGGATATATGATGGCCTTAGTAAAGCTACCCGAAGTGGTAAAAAGTAGAATGCGCGCATCTTCATATTGGCGTCTACGAGATATGACTATTTTTCCTTCTTAAACGCTATGCAATGTATTCTTTGTGCTAAACCATTGGAGAAGTATTTATACAAAAACGGGTTTTGGATATACCGATGTAATAGCTGTCAGCTAGGACAAACAGATCTAAAAAAGGACTATAAACGATTTGTGAAGGAATTTTATTCCAAGGGATACTACGAAGGTGACCCTACTCGCAGTGCGTATGCGGATTATGAGCTTGATAAGCCACTTATTGTGAAAAACATGAGCAAGTTGCTTTCATTTGTCGCTCCAAAAAAGAAAACAGGCAAGCTTCTCGATGTAGGATGCGCGTTTGGTTATTTTGTAGAGCTTGCTTTGTCACGAGGATACGATGCGTATGGTTTTGATCCTTCAGCATTTGCTGTTTCAAAAGCCAGAGAGCTGGTGGGAAAAAAGCGTATTCTCGAAGGGGCTATTGAAGAAGTTGCTTATCCGAAGGCGAGTTTTGACGTTATTACCATGTTTGATGTGTTTGAGCATCTTGAAAACCCACTCGCTGATATGAAGAAATTATCAGGTCTACTGAAGCCTGACGGAATTATAATTATTGCTACCGGTGATACCCAAAGTTGGGCGGCTAAAATTATGAAACGGCGTTGGACTTTTTTTATCCCTCCGCAACACATTTTTTTCTTTGATAGGAAAAATGTTACATCGCTTTTGAGGCGTGCTAAATTGAAGCCGAGAAGATGGTATCGGGTGGGAAAGTGGTTGAGTTTAGGGTATATTTTGCACCTTGCCAGAACAACAGGCGAAAGCAAAATAGCGCGCGTAGTATATAAGTTTGTAAAGGGAACTATATTGATGCGTTTGCCTTTCTATGTTCCGATGAAAGATAATATGGTTATCCTTGCCAACAAACAGCCGTAAGGATTATTATTGGGTACATACGTATGAATTTATTTCGCCAGTATTGGAAACCTGTTTTTATCTTCCTTTTGCTTCTTAGTATTTTTATAACGAACGCGTTTCACGAAAAATATCCCGATGAGTTTGACAGTATTGTAGGAGGCAGATACATAACAGAGGGGAAACTGCCCTATCGAGATTGGTTTCAACATCATCAGCCAGGCGCTTATGTGATGGCGGCAACTATTTTACCGTTTAGTGGCCAATCATTCGTGAAATTTAGAATAGGGTGGGAAGTAGTGCTTTTTGCAATTTTTGTTGGTTCATATTTCTTGCTAAAAGCAAGATTACCGAAGCGTGATGTATCGTTTTATTTGGTGCTTTTGTTTGTGCTGGGAATTTCTGCAACATATTTCTGGGGACACATGCTTCTTGCTGACACGCTTGCAGGATATTTTATACTTCCTGCGTTTGCACTTCTTTTTCTTAAGGACTACTACAGAGAAAAGTTTTACGCCACAGATCTTGTCATTGTAGGTGGGTTTGCTTTTTTGAGCTGGTTTACCTCTATGACGTATATATTTATCGTAGCGGTAATATCGTTATACGCTTTGTATTTATTTGTTTCCACCAATACCCAAAAAACAATATTTATGAGATTGCTTATGGGTATAGGTATGCTCGCAGTGCCGTATGTTGTATTTGGTCTTTATTTACTGTTGAGCGGGAGTATCAAAGACTATTATTGGGCAAATGTTATCTATAACACGAATTATTATATTTATAACTATCCACATGAACCTGGCGCACCAATTAACCCATTGCGGTACGCAGCGGTTATATTTGACACGTTTATCAACAATTACACGCTTGCAGTGTGGGGAGCAAAGGATTTTCCATTAAGTAACCCTATACAAGTAACAATAGCGTTTTCTTCGGCAGTGGCGATTGTATTGGTAATACTTCGTAAGCGGTGGTTATTCTTGGTGCCTCTTTTAACAACGCTTATATTTTCGAACGCGAGAAGTAATCCTCAGTCTATACGAGAGACGGATTATCAGGCGTTCGTTTATATAGTTACCTCCATGTTTAACGGGCTATTTTCTCTGTGGGCAATCCGCGAGCTGATCGATCAGGAAAAAGAAGCTTTTTCCAAAAAAATAATTCTTTCAGTACTTTTTATTGCACTTACGTTGTACTGGGTAGCTACCCCCCTTTATTTTTTGATGAAGATGGAACA
>DJCU01000024.1 GCA_002430725.1 Candidatus Gottesmanbacteria bacterium UBA5942 | reverse complement strand
GCGTTGGAGTTTCTACGAGATATTTACATGCCTCAACAGTACAATAAAAAGAAAAAATTTATATCAAACGAAATTTTTTCACCTGCCACGAATCATCAAGAAATTTATAAAAACTTGCAAGAAAATGCACTACTACTATCAAGAATTTACGCTCATCAAAACCACAAGAATAGAAGTGGCGTCGTGGATTTATTTTTAGCAGCCAGATTAATGTATTATCAAAGTCCTTTACTCATTACAGGAAATAAAAAGGATTTTCCATCATGTGTATTTGACACAATCGGAGTACTAAATATTGAACAATCCGGTGACGGAGTAATGAAACCATTTTGCCTAATTCAGTTTAATCGAACAAATTTTGAAGCATGCTATAGCGCACTCCAGAAACTCCCGCAGTAAATAAACAATCAAGTATCTTATCTATCTCTCCGAAAAAACTCCTCCACTCCGGCAATGATAGCCGCTGGCCATTTTATCGTGCGCTGTCCGAGGATAAACACCACTTCGGTAAAAAGCTCTACAGGGGTCGCATTGGGATCGTTTAATAAGTTGTCTGCGCCATCTCGTATTTCTTGACGGATACGCCATTCAGTTTCATCCACTTTCCGTACCGCCCTATTTAGGCGCTCCCTTCCTCTCTGTCTTGATCGTTCGTGACGCATAGTTTTATGTGCTATCAGCGTAGTATGCCGATATACTTCTTTAGCCCATTATAGCACTCCAAAACATGAAATTGGACATCGTGGGTTATAATAGAGTTGAGGTTATGGCTCGACCAGAAACTCCCCAAGGAACTCACACTGGGCAGGACACTGCAGCACAAACTGTCCCCGAACACCAACAAACATTACCTCCCCCTGACGACACACGCATCCGCAGTCTGTATCCATCCGAACTCAACCAAGAAATTCTGGGTAACCCCACGCTCTACATAGGACGCGCTGATTTTTGAAAACCCTCGGCTTTGCGCTATAATACCGTATTCTTATGGCAAACCATGAATGTCTCACTCCTGCATCACACACTCATCAAGAACGGCCACCATGGATGGAGCGCTCCAGCAGTCTCGCGTCCGTATCGGTTTTCTTATCTGATTCCGAAGGCAGATTGCTTATGGTGCAAGATATAGATGAGCACGGGGGCAAATGGTCACCGATTGCGGGATATGTCGATGACCTGATCGGTGAAGAACCGGAAATAGCAGCACTTCGCGAAGCAAAAGAAGAATTAGGCCTCAATGTACGGCTCGATGAGCTTTTGGGCGTGTGGCATTATTACGAAAAAAATGGCATACACCAAAGTCCGAGTCAGGAAACGAATGGTAATGGAAAAACCAAAATGCACGTAGGCTACGCATTCAGAGGCACGATACTGGATGGTTCATTTACTATGCAGGAAGAAGAAATCCAAAACTATGGCTTTTTTTCACCTGCACAGATAGAACAAATGCATATCGATGGGAAAATAAAAACGCCAGAGTATAACTATGATGGATTTAAACTCTGGGAAAAAGGCACAAGACACCCTCTCGACATCGTACGCTCTAATAGCCGCGCACGAACTACCTAATCGTATATCGACTATCAATGTAGTTTGCTATCACTCCCACCGCATCCGCTATACCCTTGCCATCTCGACCTATATAGTTGCTCGTCTCCATCACAAATGCGTCAGTTGGTCTATCGAGCAATCCATGTCGCATATCAGTGACATCGCGTTCACGTATATACCGCTCTTCTGAACTCTCATGTAATGTCGCAGTTGGATCATGGGTTACCCGATATGCTGCAGATGCCTGCGGGCTGGAGAAAAGATACAACTTGATTGGCGCTTTTGGAAACAAATCGACTCCCGTTTTTCTCCCAATCACAATCACCCCGCCAAGTTTTTCCGCTGCCTCGCGCCAATGCTGATACAATTTCCACCTGATACTCGGGCTTGCGGCAATTATGGCAGAAAGATTTTCGATGGCTTTTTGTTTCGGATAGGTCAACAACTCGCCACGCATTTCCCGATCACCAACCATAATCCGAGCGGTATGGTCTCCGTCTCGTGGCTTTTCTATCGTCATTTTTTGAGGCATGCTGTCGTAAAGCTCAACAATACGCTTGGAAAAATCAGGCGGTATGGTGGTAACATTTGTTTCGTTTGTGCTTACCAAATTATTTTCTATCGCAAGAAGAGCCATAGCGCGAATACTTGTCCCAGTATTTAACACACTTAGTCCGTATTTATCTGCAAGTTGTTCTGCTATCACACGTTTTCCAGCGGTCGTCGAACCATCAACGGTGATTATCAAAGAATTACGCGAAAGTGTTTCAGTCTTGGGGCGGGATAATCTTTCCAGTACATTCATAAGGGGTAATTTACGGGGTATTATACGCTTCTCACCCAAGACGCGCAAACGCGTCAAACAAGAGGTTGTTGCCGCAAGTGCTTATGCAGCATTTGGAAAGACAACACTATCGCAATCATGATGGTTGCACTTGCCGCCACAAGCGGCAAAGGGATAGTAATTGTTGCTAATACTCCCCCCACTATCGGACCAAATATTTGTCCAATACTTTGATACGACATGTTTATACCCATGATTGCGCCCTGACTGCGATCGTCTGCTTCTTTCGAAAGAAGAGACTGGAGTATAGGCGTAGGAAATCCGTTCGCAAATGCCTGAATAAATATCGCCGCCATAAATAAACTGGGCGACCGGATACCAAATAACCACATATAAATAACCGCGGTAACACTCAGCGCACCGACTAACACCCTCCGTTCACCAAACCGTTTCACTACCCGAGGAATGACTGCAACCTGTGAGATAAGCCCCACCACCCCGATGCCCGTAAAAATCAGAGAAATTTCCTGTGCTGACATGTGCATAAGCTGGACAGCAAATGGTTGAAACGCATAAATATATATAGAAAACGCAAACACCACTAAAAATGAAACGAGAAGAGTTTTCCCTATCGCGGGATCAAATAGCGCTGAAAACAATTTCCGAAAGTCAAACAAATGCCGAGACACCATAGCGCTTTTGTGTGTGTTGGTTTCCGGTAATAAAAACCAAATAAGGACACACGCGATAAGCGCGATACTTCCAGCGATAACAAATGGAGCTGCAGTTCCCCACCGCAGTGAAAAAGCGGAGATAGCGGGGCCGAAAGTAAAGCCAAAACCAAATGATGCACCGATAATGCCAAATCCTTTGGCACGATTTTTGGGGTCGGTGGTATCAGAAATCACCGCAGCAGCCACAGGAATATTGCCTGCGGTAATACCATCAAGTAAGCGCGCGATAAACAAGAATATCGCATTTGGGGCAAATGCCATAATAAAAAACGATGCCGCGGTACCAAATACAGACGCAAGTAATACCGGTCTTCGTCCGTACGCATCAGACAATCTTCCTATAAGTGGAGTTGCCAAAAATTGTCCGATAGAAAATATAGAAAAAAGCATCCCATTTTGGAAATCTGTCAGACCAAACTGCCGCGAATATGAATACAGCACTGGTATGATAATGCCGTACCCCAACGCATTAACGACAGCAATAAGCGCAATAATCCAAAGAGTTTTTTTCATAAGAAAAAATAATTGTATCAAATATCAGTGATTACCCACAGTACTGATATGTCAAAAAACACTATTCTGCTTGCCCCAATAGTCTGTTTTGATTATACTCAAAGGCACATATACACCTATGATCACCGAAGTTATCTTTGATGTCGAAACCAAACGCCTGTTTTCTGAAGTAGAAGGAAACGACCCCTCACTCCTCGGAGTTTCGATCGTGAGCGCGTATATCCGTCAGGTGGACGATGAACAACACGAAGTGTCTGGCGAAATCAAAAGCTTTTGGGAGTCGGATTTCCCTGCGCTGTGGGAAGTAATGAAGCAGGCAAAACGGATTATTGGGTTTAATACCCTGAAATTCGATGTGCCAGCGCTCCTTCCCTACGCTCCGGAAAACTTTTCCAAGTTTCCCCATTTTGACATCATGACCCACGTCCGGTCGAAGCTCGGCCACTATCTCAGCCTTTCCACCTTAGGGAAATATACATTAGGCCAAGATAAAACAGATGTCGGTACCAACGCAGTACTTTACTGGAACGAGCAGACGGAGGAAAGCCTCCGAAAACTCAAAGAATACTGTGAAGCAGATGTCATGCTCACTCGTGATCTTTATGATTATGGCGTTATCAATCGCGAGCTTAAATATATCGATAACTGGAACAATGTCGCGAGCTTTCCGGTAGACTTTTCCTACCCCAAAGACATCATAGACTCCACGAGGCAAATAGGCTTATTTTAATTGTATTTTATCCTATAATAGCGTATTATACGCTCTATGGGATACAAAGAGCACGTTTTTGGTGTGCTTACCGGTCAAAACGAGCTTATTGGTCAAGCATTCCAATTACGCACACCAGAAGGTAGCAAAATCCTGACCGCAGAACATGTCGCAAGGGTTAATGAACGAACCCCTGTAGAACTTCGACCGTTACGCGGCGAATCCATCGTACTTGGGAGAAGGTCGTTTCGCCCATGGAAACATCCGCATATCGAAACCGATATTGCCGAATTTGTCATCCCCAACCTCCATGGTGGCTTGGCACTTGCTCGTATGATCCACCCAAAGCAACGGTTTTACCTTCCCACCTCTGAATACAAACGTATACCAGATAAAAAGATGAAAGAATTTTGTTTGGGACGTATAAATGATAATTCCTACTACCAAATAAAATCCTGGACACCTATCACGTCTGAAACCGCAACATTTTGGGGTGTCACCAATGACGATGTTCCCATGCCGGGAGATTCAGGTGGCCCTATGCTTACCTCACTCCATCGTGTTGTCGGACTTATATCTCACCAGCTATCAGGCGTACCGCGTAATGGGGATGGACTTATCCAACTCCTTAGCTGGAACTGGCACAGACCCGGCTCACAAAAAGACGAGGTATTCCGATAAAGTATTCAGACTTCACCTATTCTCACGCTCTACGCGATTAGTTCACCGACATATCCTGCTCCATCGGGCTCATAAGCTGGAAATAGTTTCCATCGGGGTCTGCAAATGTGGCAATCCACATATCTGATGCTTCTTCCGGCTGATACGGTTCTGCGATAACTTCGACCCCCATGCCTTTTATCCGCTGGAACTCTTCTGATACCTGACTTGTTTCAAAGTTAATAATCATTCGCTCTGGTTCTTTCGACTGCCCTTTCACCTTATCATGCGGCCCGATAGTCAACCAAAATCCGTTAATATCAAATCCACCCCAATCATCGCTCCCCCAAGACGCTGATTTCTTGTCGAGTACTTTCGCATAAAACTGGATAAGCCGCTTCGGATTGTCTGAAGAAAGTAAAATGGAATTTAGGTGTAACATAAAAATCTCCTTCTATAAAAAAAGAGTATCAGTATGTAAGAAATATTACAATCAAGAGATATATAAATCTTACCGAGGGTACACCACGTTATAATCTCCGATTTCTTGCGTTTCATCGATACGAAACCGCCATACATCAAATTCTCCAGACGTATATATC
>DJCU01000045.1 GCA_002430725.1 Candidatus Gottesmanbacteria bacterium UBA5942 | reverse complement strand
CGTGTATTCACTGCAGGTAGGGTGATATCTGCATGCGCTATCTACTAACCACAATGCTTTTAATATGCCGGTGTCGGGAGAAAAATACTTTTGATAAAATCGAATACTAGATAAGATAAATCGCTTCATAGGTAAAAATAGTTACAAAGACAAAAAAGTTACGCATTACAACACACCGATTTTGATAAAACTGTTACGAAGCATTGACTCGGTAGTTTCACGTGAATTTCCTACTTTCCCTCGCGCGACAATCACACAGTCAATCCCGCGCGAAAAGTCGGGGAGTAAGTGCTGTACCGCTTCGCGGAGTAACCGCTTTATCCTGTTTCTTCCCGTAGCTCGTTTATCAACTTTCATAGATACAACAAATCCAAAACGCGCGCCGGTTTCCCTTGTGCTGTACACAATATCAAAAAAATTCTCGCGTATCCGCTTACCATGACGCAACAAAGGGGATACATCAGTGGAAGGAAGTCGATTAATTGCGGGAAGCATGCACGAAATTAAACCGTTAGTTTTTTTCGCCCGGTTGCTCTACGGCGCTTTAACACCTGTCGGCCTTTGACACTTTTCATGCGCTCACGAAAGCCATGTACTCGTTTTCTTTTAAGTTTCTTGGGTTGGTATGTGCGTTTTGGCATAGCTATAGTATACCGTAATTCCAGTTCCTAACACAAGAGAGGCTTCATCGAGTAACTCCAAGCTTCTTTACGAGTGCTTTAAACTGGTTTCCTCGATCCTCATAATCCTTAAACATATTATAACTGGCGCTCGCCGGGGACAAAAGACATATTTTTCCCCTCGGGGTATGTTTGTATGCTAAACGAACTGCTTCCTCCATCGAGGTAACATCAAATTTTTGTATCGTATAATCGCTCTGCACGTCACCAATGGCTTCCCATATTTTTTTACCGGTATCAGGAAACAATATAAGTGTCGGTATAAAATGACTTCGTATGTAAGCTCCAAGCTCAGTAAAGTCCAAATTACGATCATATCCACCAACGAGCAACGTCACCACATCAGGTCCCAATGCTTCTATCGCGTGCACTGTTGCCTGCGGTATTGTCGCTAATGAATCATTGTAAAACCTCACCCCCTTATACTCACCCACATATTCAAGACGATGAGGAAGTGACCGAAATGGCGTAATTGCAGATGCGATAGATACAACGGGCACGTTCATAAGATGCGCAACTGTTACTGCAGCGAGCACATTTTCTACATTTCCCAAAAGCGGTACATCAACGAGGTTCATAATGGGCGACTCCACATCGTTTGTATTCACTGTCACGACACCTCGTTGTATATATGCCTGCAATTCGGCAGATTTTTCAACCCCAAACCGAACAGGAATAGCGGCAGTTGATTTTGCAATCTCTCGAACAAACGTGTGGAGAGGGTTATACACAAAATAGTCGCCAGGACGCTGGTGTTTTGTGATATTTCCTTTCGCGTTTGCGTAACTTAGAAAATTCGGGTAATAGTCAAGATGCTCTGAAACAATTCCCAACATCACCGCAATATGAGGACTATACCGACAATCAAATAACTGATGGCTCGATAGCTCAAGCACGAAAACAGTACGTTCATCCGCGGTATCAAGCGTGTCAAGCATTGGCTCTCCAATGTTGCCTGCGAGCCGCACATCTTGATAAGTAGAAGACAGAATATGAGCAATTAAGCTGGATGTCGTACTTTTTCCCTTCGTGCCCGTAATACCTATCGTTGTTCCACGCACAAGTGAGAAAAAAATATTGGTTGCTGATGTTATATGACCGCCCTTTTTTACGAACGCGTCTACTTCAGGCAGATAAGGGGATATGCCCGGGCTTCGCACGACCGTATCATATTCATGAAGATGAAATAAATACCCCTCACCGTTATACACAGTCGCGCCTTTATACACTTCTCCTGACATCAATTCTGTTTTTACTCGTCTATCAGCAATACCGACCTGGATCCCTGGATAGTGTGCCATCAACCATCGATGGATACTTTTTCCTTCCCTTCCGTAACCTAAAATAAGCACTGACTTACCTTTAATTTCCGGTGTTTTCATAATTTATATACCTCGTCTATATCCTTGCCATGCAAATTTTAGGAGTGACAATTGTTCTGCCGGAACGTTGTAAGTATCTCCCCATTGCTCCATGACAGTTTCTCGTAGCTGTGCAGCATCTGCATCCGTCATGTGTAAATCAGCAAATACTCGAAGTAACCCTTCAGGGATGTCTTTTCCTTCTTTTTTATACTTTTCCACACTCAACCACACAGCAAACTTCGCTTCATCGCGAGTGCCCACACACTCAAACGGTTTTACCGGAGTTAACCCGACAAGCTCCCGAATGAACTCAATAATTTCTGTGCGTGAAAAAAAGTCGTTACCAAAAATGCCCGCTATGGCAGCAGGTGGAAGAAACGGCACAAGAATAAGGTAAGTGAAAGCACACTTCGCACACGCCCCGCACCACACCCCTATTTTGCTACCAACATTACAACTCCGGAATAGGGTGTGATACTGCGGAAATGATGCAAATAACGCAGCAATCTGTACATCATTAAGAGGGCGGAGCACACTAAAATACGTTGCAGCATTAGGTAAAAATTCTGTTACATATTGCCGAAAGTTCTGCTCAAATCGAAAACTCTTTGAATACTGATGGTTAATCTCCATCCCATAGAAAACCACATTACCTTCATCAGCACTTTTCTCGTTTGCCACCATGACTTGCTCCTGACCAGTAAGAAACGCAACAGTTATCCCTAAAAATGCGAGGTATGCGGAAAAAGGGGTGTGACCATTCAAGTATCCTTTTGCATTTAGTGCAAGTAATTCTGGATCAATGGTGCGATGAACAACAAGTGGGGGAGAGGAAGCGGAGGCATCCACTATTGCGAGCGCCGCCTTTGTAGGGTTAACAATCATCGTACGGAGCTTTCTACTGCTCTTTTTGAGTAATCCAAGAGCAACAGCTGAGTCTTTGCCACCCCCGACCAATAATAAGTCACTTGATGATAAAGATAGATTGTTATAACGCGCTAAATTAGGTTTTTTATCCTCTTTGCCCGTACTAATAATTTTAAGGAAATCCTTTTGGGTAAAATCGATAGTGTTCCGATAAAAAAATTCACCTAATCCGTGAACAAACAAGTCGTACCAAAATCGTAGTTGTTCAGCGGATAATGCACCCGCCTCTACGACAAACTCAGCAGGACATGCCGCCTTCCAATAGCTAATCGCTTCTACTAATCCGAGATGAAACACATACGGGCGCAATGCATTTTCATCAAATTCTCCATCAAAGGGGATAGTCACACGAGGGCGAAACACAATATCAGGCTCGAGCAAAAACTCGTATTCAATAACAATGTTTCCATTGCGCTTTGTTATGGAATAATTTTTGTAGACAAGCCGAGGATGATAGAGCCGTAATTGTTCAAGCGTCATGCCTTAGGTATTGTACCACTACGAACTCATGGAGCCACTTCCTGCCAGGTCACCGGCAACTCTTTCATGGGATCAGGCATAGTAAACAGTAACTGTGGGTCATAGATAAATAACTCAGAAGCGTGGGTCGTATTGGTAGCGCCAGCTTGTTCCAAATCACGCTGCAAGAGAAAGTCTCCTGCGATAAACATACCTTCACCAACAAATCGGGCAGACGGAGCAGCAGTAGTAGGACCAGTGTCAAACGTACCGGTGGGGGAGGTAATATAGATACCATCAAGCACTGAGGCTCTCGAATTGTATGCGGTACCGACAGTAGTGTCTACCACAATATCTCCATTAACGATAAATGCCACAAAACCTGAACCCACAGTAGTAATGCTGCCGCCAATGGTGACATTGCCGTCAACGATAAAAATGAGTGATTCATTGTCTCCCACAACCCAATCATTGGTGGTTGTCATATCACCCACGACATAATAAGGCGCTTCACTTGACGCTGGCTGTTCAACCGCGAGTAAATCAGCAAAAACGGAAGGCGTGGTCGGAGAACCAAAGCGGCGATAGAAATAATCGTAGTAATCAACTGTTGTATGGGGCGCATAAGCAAGCCAGTTTGTAGAAGAAATACTTGTATCTCCTTGATCAGACAGAGAGCTATTAAAATCATAACTCGTGCCATACGAAACGACTCCGGGATACGCACCTGTACCATCATTAACAAATACCGGCACTGTTGCGACTGATGGAACATATGACCGAAGTGTCGCGGATGCGTAAACATCGCCACCCTCTGCCTGCACCCATGGAGTTCCTAATGTATAACCAACTTCCCACGTAACGGTTGACCCATTTGCGGTAACGTTTACGCCGGTGCCAGTACCATTCCCTGCTGGATTGTCACGAGTCCAACAGGCTAATTTTTGTACATATTGACCCGAAGCCAAAGGTGATAGGTAAAATGTTGTACCACCCGCTGTGATGGGAACATTTGTCCACGTTGCATATGAACCATTTCCCGGAGCCACTTGTGTCGTTGCTGCCGGTGACAAACCAAAGGTTGCTGAAATATATGTAGAGCTAGCAGTCACATCAGCACAGCTTGTCGCGTCAGAAGACACAAGCTTTGCCCGAGCACGCCCCGTACCACTCATAGCACAGGCTCCACAATCTGATACACAGGTCGCGCATGTTTCAGTTCCATTACACGATAAGTCACCGCAATATGGCCCCGTTGTATCATCACCACCACCGCCGGTATCATCTCCTCCTCCAACCGGAGGGTTATTCTCTCCACAAGGTGTCGTCTGCGCCTGACAAATCGGACTGCCATCCGATGTCGTATTGCAACATGTATACGAACTCGGATCATATACTCCATTCAGGACACAAAAGTATGTAGTCTGCAAAACCCACCCTGTATATGTCGAGCATCCGCTATTATCAGTAACGTATGCACTCCCATTCCAAACAATTTTGGGATAATCACCGGTACAAACATAATTTGTACCCCATACCCAATTGAGCTGATCATCTACTGTTCCAGGCGGAACAGTACATTCCTGCGCGTAAATAGGAGAACCTGCAACAAAGAAAAAGACAAATAATCCAAATATGGTCAATACTAGTTTTTTCATTTCACTCCCTGTATCAAAAATGGCCAACGGAAAATGCCACTTTCCAGATTATCACGAATACCAGCTAAAATCTCCGTATTCTGAATAAATCCAGTCTGGCTAAATGTTAAATCAGAGGCACTGTATAACACTTGCGTAATAAGCTGAATAAATTTCTTTTCTATGTCGTTGTGTATCGCATCACGCTCCATTTTTGGAATATCCATAAAAACACTGACAAGAAGTGTCTCTCCTTCTATCATGTAGTTCGCACCGGCAAGACGTTCTACCGGCTCGAGCGGTTTGGCATTCGCAAAAAGAGAGGCGAGAGGAAAATCGATGCGGTCAACCAGTCGAAATGTTATGGAAGTGATTGTATGACGAGCAATATTTTCCTTGTCGGACGAGTAATAGTACCCAGGATCTATCACGCCCTTTTCATCAAATAACTTTAATTTTGTCGTCAACCAATCCAGATAGGCCGCATCGGAAAGAACTAATTCACGCTCTGATACACGTGACTCAGCGAGGTAACGCGCAGACTCAACAGAGGCTGACGTCCCAAACAAAGGAGAAAAATATCGAGAAATAGGCGGATACCGCAACGCGGCGATAACAAGAGGGATAGCTAAAATCAACACCGCCCCAACCATGAGGGCAACTTTGGTTGATCGGGTTAACTGCGTCATAATTACTCCAGCTACAGCTAGCGTAGTATAATAAGAATTGAAACGCAATAGTCATGCAACTATTTACCTATAACAATGAAAAAAATTGAATTTGGGAAAATTAGGAAAATTACGAAGGATATCATCCGTGGGGGGACGGCACTCGCAATTATGTTCGGTCTTCATGGAAGTGCAGCGCGTGGTAACTGCATTTCTTTCTGGGAAGCGGCAAACATCGATTACACTCCTGCGGTATGGAATGACGACATCGGTCTATACGAATCACTCTTCCGACAAAAATCAAAGCGGGGAGAGCGGGGGTGGGTACATGATATCGATGTAAGCGGAGATCCTCGTCACCCTATTATTGTTTTTCCCATAGGCGCAGATGTTGCCGGCTATAGCGATACCACCACCATGCGCCGCATACGACTCCCTGATGGAACATTCATAGATTCATATACCACCGAATATTGCCCAACGGGTACGAGTCAATAACAACAATATCTCCCTTTCCATAACAATAACTCACGGTCATATCATCCGTGTTCACAAAACAAACTGCATCTATTACACTTTTCCAATCGGGAGTTTTATAAGAGAAGCTCTTGATGAAAAAAGTGCTAGTGCCAAAACCGTAAAACGGTGGTTTTGGCACTAGCCTGTGTTACCCGAGCGAGGTTATGGCTTGGCATTGCCAGTCGGAACGAAACTCCATGTTGCATACAGCATGTCAGCCGATGAATCCAGAAACAGGTCTCCGGTGAACGTCTGGGTAGTTTCGTTGGGCGTACCAGCGAAAAACGTGTAGTCGAACGTGCCGGACAACTTGAGGTCGTTGACCATCGAGTCCCATGTCAGTGTTTGGCTCAAGCACTTGACCTGCCACGTGTCGTTTGCCTGACGCGTGCCGTAGACGTAGACGCCTGCCCAATTGACAACGAACTGGTCACCCAGATTCGAAATCGAAACGGGCATAATGTCTGCCACGGTTACAGACTGCTTGACGCCAATCTGAGTCCAAGACCTTCCTGGCGAAGCTTTAATCGGCACCACGGTAACCGTGAGCGTCGTATTGGACTCGACGGGCGCAACTGATTCGGCGGCTTGAACATTCGGCTGTGCAACGCACACTGCGATGGTAATCCCCAGTACTGCAAAAAGTGTTAATACGGTCTTTTTCATGTGTGTCTCCTTGTGAACGCCTCATGATAGGCTTATTTTGAATATAAATTAATTTCCCCTCTAAACTGCTAAGTAAAACCCAAGACTACGTATGAGTTCCACGTAGCAGTTTAGGGGGTGGAGACATGGGGATAATCACGCCGCTTTTCCACCTATTCGTTTGGTCTATAAGCTTCGCATTTGAAGCCACGACCAAACGCCTCGCTTTGTTAAGGTACAGCCTATAGTTTATCAAAATTCCCTATAAAAGTCAAGTTTTCTAGCCACCTTTACCGGGAAAAATGAATCGCTCTAGGCCAAAAAAAACCCGGCGACCTGCCGGGAAAAGTGGAATGGAAACGGAAGTAAATCCGTAAGTGCACATCCTGCTTCGGAATAGTGCCTCCATCGCTCCTATAGTATATAAGGAAAACGCGCGGTCTTGTCAAGCTAAATTATCGTTTCTCTATACCACGCCGCACCTCGCGACCCAACAACCATGCCACAAAGGGAATAAATTCAATAAGAAGAATTGCATCGCGCCACACTGTTTTATTCCTTGCATACGCAACATCATTACGCATCCACGCATTAAAATCCTGATGATATTTACCAGTCAATATAGCGGGGGAGATAATGCCTGGCAGTACACGCTCCCGCTCCCGCATCCATGGTTTCATTTTTTTCGCTTCCGAAATGGGAAGGGGTCGCGGGCCAACAAACGCCATATCCCCTTTAATAACGTTTATTAGCTGCGGAAGTTCATCTAAGCCTATATGACTTAAAATTCTCCCCACCCTTGTAAACCGTGGGTCGTTATGTATTTTGAAAGTTGGGCCGTGAGACTCATTCAATCGCTGATACTTGGACTTGTGCGCTTCTGCTTGTGTAATCATCGTACGAAATTTATACATAACAAATGGTTTTCCTTTCAGGCCAACTCGTTTTTGCTGAAAAAAAATAGGAAAACCGCTTGTGACCACAATAAGCAATGCGACCGCAGCCTGAATAGGTAATGATAGTAAAAAAATGATTACAACAGCCAATAAATATAACAAATAAGCCATAAGTATTTGCGATAATACAACATTATAACTATACAACGCAGCATGTCGTATAATATGGTGCATGAAACACCGAAATCTTGGTCATTTTTTCGAATTATTGTGGGGGATGACCGAAAAAGAGTTGCGCGCCAGATACAAAAATACCGTGTTTGGTTTTTTGTGGCTCGCCATTAACCCATTAATACAGATGATCGTTATCGGATTTATTTTTACGCTATTTATCAAAGATCCGATAGAAAACTATTATTTTCATCTATTTACGGGCCTCATAACATGGAATTTTTTTTCTCTCACGTTTACGAAAACAACACCCTCCATTCTTAATGAACGAACATTAATAAAAAAGGCGTCATTTCCTCGAGTTGTCATTCCATTATCTATTGTTCTTTCTAACCTTATTAACTATTTCATCGCATTGGTAATATTTATTATCCCGGTATCATTTCTTGGTAAACTAACGGGCGCGTCTCCTGCATACTTCATGATAGGTTTTTTTATGCTCGCATGCTTTACCATAGGGATTAGCTTGCTAACAACTGCATTAAATGTAAGGTATCGTGACGTCAACTTCTTTGTACAAGCAATTTTAATGGTGTGGTTTTATGCTACACCAATAGTATATTCACTCTCACAAATCCCTAATGATCTTCTGTGGTTGTGGCGACTCAACCCGCTTACCTCAATCATTCAGATAATGCAGCACGCTCTTATTGGATCGGCACCGCCTGATCCTTTAGTGTTTGCGAGTAACACGTTAATAATGCTTATTATTATTACGTTAGGGATTGTCATATTTACTAAAGAAAGTAATTTTTTTGACGACTGGGTATGAAAAAAAATAACTCTATTGCAATTCAATTAACTAATA
>DJCU01000043.1 GCA_002430725.1 Candidatus Gottesmanbacteria bacterium UBA5942 | reverse complement strand
AAAGTATACACTCTTTTTATTAACCCGGACGTCATGTCATCGACCCTTATATTTATTATGCCGCTTATTCTTTATTGGCTTAGTCTGCTTTATATGACACGACGGATTTCACTTTTTATCAGACACCGGTACCTGGCTGTTTTAATAATTTTGATGATTTTTTATGATATTTTATTCGCGAGACTCCACTGGGATGTCGTGTTTTTTATCATTTTAGGATTTTGGTTCTATACCCTTTATGTAAACAAGCTGAGTTACGTAATTTCTTTTCATCTGGCGTTTTTTATCATGGTGATGAGCATAATGCTCATCTATTTTACTATACCTTTTTCTATAGATAACGCGAGCACATGGATATATTTCCTTATGCTTGTGGGCACTATCCAATTAGTCGGAGGAGAAAATAAGGTGATCAATAGTGTGTTTGCACGTATATCTGTTCTTATGGACTATCCTGAAACACTGTTGTTGCGGTTCATTGCCTTTGTTAAAAGAAATATTGCGTTGATTGCAGCAGTCAGTTTTGTGGGATTAGTCTATCGCAGGTGGTTTACTGGCGGGTTATTAACAGCGCCGGATTTACCGTATTATTTTTCTCAACGATTTAGTGAGTTATACCGCATGCCAGTTGCATGGAGAAATTTGGGCGCAACAAGCTTAGGTGAGACATCATTTGCCGGATTAGGTCTTGGTACGTATGTGTACCTAAGTATTAAGCTTGCCGTCCTACGATTTCATATTCCGTGGGATTTGGCATTGCGCGCATTATTCTTTTGGCCGTTTATTGCAGTTGGTTTGGTTTCTACTTTATATACAGGATATGCCATATTTCGAGATCGTATCATGGCAGCAATTTTTTCAGTTATTTACCTAACCAACACATATATCCTTATGATTACCGGCGGCGGTCAGGTGGGCATATTTATGGCATATGCGGCAGCCCCTCTTGTGTTGGGTAGTTTTATACGTCGTCATAAGGCGCTTTTTACCGTAGCGTTAACACTCGTGCTGTTGTTTGATCTGCGGATAAGTCTGCTCGCTTTTTTTATCCTGTTCTTGTATGTCTTGTGTGTCGTGCCGGTTAAAAAATGGCTGGAAGTTGTGCGCTTTACCATGCTTCCCGTAATTATTTCGTTGGGTCTCCACAGCTTTTGGCTGCTTCCGGTGATTGCCGCGCGCGGCATTACGTTGCCCGGGGATTTCGCGGATCCCAAATGGCTGGCATTTTTAAGTTGGGCGGAATTTTCCAAAACACTATCGTTACTTCACCCTAATTGGCCGGAAAATATCTTTGGAAAAACGTATTTTACCCGACCGGAGTTTTTGGCATTGCCAATTCTTGCATACGGATCCCTGTTTTTTGTTACCAGAAGCCGGGGAAGATTTAGCAAGAGTAACAGTGAGAATATTTTTCCGTCATACCGAATGCTTATCTTTTTATCGCTGTTAGGATTAATTGGCGCATTTTTATCCAAAGGGGTAAACCCACCATTTGGCGAATTGTATCAGTGGTTTTTTTCGCATGTTCCATTTTTTAGTGCATTTCGTGAGCCGACAAAATTTTACATTCTCACTGCAATTGCATACAGCGTGCTTATCCCGAGTGGACTTATGTTATTGAGAGAATGGATAAGTAATAGATGGTTATCAAAGCATCCTCGTATCGCATCGTGGATTGTAGCTATTTTGTTTATTGGGGTATGGGTGGTAACGTTAATTCCGGTTTTTCAAAATAAGCTAAACGGATCATTTGCTCGTGTAGAAGCACCTGATTTCTACGAGAGACTTGCCTCGATTATCACTACGAAGCAGGAGTTTAGCAGAACGCTCGCTATTCCCAGGCGTAACCGATTTATGTATGAGTCGGAAAATCACCCAGTGGTCAGCGCAAGTGAACTTTTTTATACGTCAGATGCAGGGAGAATTGCCGAGATACTAAAGACCGCTACTGCAACGGCTATGCTTAAGCAGTTAGCGGTCAGAAATTTTGTCGTCCCTGATGATTTCATGCATGAAATATTTTTGACCGATAGAACATACGATCCATTATTAAAACAGCAGTTTGTGCACGCTTTAGATGACCTAACGTATCTCAATCGCGAAGATGTCGAGGGAATTGATATCTATACATTTGATGATGAAAGTGGTTTGTTTTCGGGAGGTAACAATCAGGAGGAAATATTATTTCCATATAAAATGTATTCACCTGTTAAGTACACAGTATCGATACCCGGATACAATACCCAATCGCGTATGATATTTGCTCAAGCGTACCATTCTGGATGGCGCATGTGGGACGGGATACGTGCTATCCAAAGCGAAAAAACTGCTGACGGACTCAATAGCTTTCCCATAGCAACACAGTCACCTATCACTACAGAGATTTATTTTGAGCCACAACGTTTTGTAGACATCGGGGTGAAAATGTCTTTGGTCGTTATTCTTATCATCTTTATGATGGTAGTCGCAAGTATCCTTGCCCGTTTTGTACCGATAAAAATTATGTATGTTGTATTTATCATACTATCAGGCGCTCTACTATATGGTTGGTTTGGTGGTTACTTTAGAGCTCGCGAAGTCATTTCGAGTCCGAATATCAGATGGAGTGAAGAATGGAAAACGATAAAAAATCCCATAAACGGGAATATAGAAAAAATGTCGACCTATGGTGGAAGCGAATTCCGCTTCACAGTTTTAGGGAAGTCTGCTGTGGATATTACGGTGGCTGATTTTTGGCCGGAGCAGGATAGCGCAGTAGAGGTCTGGGTAAATGGAAAAGAAGTTGCGACTCCTGAGAAATCAAATATCTCGGAACACGTGATACATGTAGAGCCACCATCTTCGTCCTACGAAGTGCGTGTGAGAATGTATTGTTCGGGGGATGAATTTTGTCGATCGAGAATACGATCAATTTTGTTAGAAACTGGAGGATCAATCCGGCCTGCTAAACCCGCATCCCCAAAGCGTGTTGCTGTTTTGGGCGATAGTTTAGCGTCACAGTATGGTGCTGACAATTATATCTATGAAGTTGCTGACAGAAATGGTTGGCAATTGCGTAACGCATCATACAGAGGTTCGACACTTACCGCAGAACCTGGTAAATCCCCGGGTAAATTACGTTTGAAAAGCGACATCATTTCGTTTGCACCCGATATAATTATTTTTGCACTCGGAACAAATGACGCAATTCATAATATCCCGGTTGATACATTTTTACGTGATTATCGCGAGATGATAGGTGAAGTTCAGAAAGCTCTGCCACATGCAAAAATATATACTGTGGGCTTATTGGCTGATTTTTCTGGAACTTTTGCAAATGAAGAAGGGTATAATAACGCCATTATGAAAATAAGTGAGGAGTATAATGCGACTTATATTTCTATGACAAGGTCTATAGAGAAAAAAGATTTTGCTGATAATGTTCACCCTTCGAGAGAAGCACAAAAAATATTAGCTGATTATGTATTAACTTTTATCGAATAATTTGTTTGCAAATGAAACCTTCATTTAATAAATTTCTTTCAGTT
>DJCU01000030.1:5270-5851 GCA_002430725.1 Candidatus Gottesmanbacteria bacterium UBA5942 | reverse complement strand
GTATAAAGATTACTTTAATTCTCATATATAGAGCGTTATGAAAAACAATGAGGATAAGATCGCTTTAACAAGCAAATTGAGAGTATTATTTGCTACGTTTTCTCCATGGGTTGGTGGAATTCGAATGCCGACCAACGGTAGTTTGGAGCCGCTTCGTGATTTTTTATTACCCCGCATTAGTGAACTCGTCCTTATCGATCAGCCGTTTCCAGGAAGTGAGTTTGTGCTTCCTCGTGTTGAAGTCTATAAAAAACAACAAATGACGTTTGGTAAGAATTCTTTTTGGATGTCATTATTATCTCCATTTCTTTGGGTACAAAATACTTCTGGCACTCGCGTGTCATTTAAAGTACGCGATTTTCTCTCTGTTATTGATCAGGGTATTCGAGATGGAGGTGTATTTGATGTATTTATTGGATTAGAAAGTATAAATACATTAGCAGGAATACTGTTAAAAAAAATCGGTAAAGTAAAGCGGGTTGTGTATTATGTGTCAGACTATGCGCCAGATAGGTTTGGTAGAGGAATGTTTAACCGAATGTATTTGTTACTGGATAGAGTATGCGCGCGCTATGCGGACT
>DJCU01000030.1:327-5061 GCA_002430725.1 Candidatus Gottesmanbacteria bacterium UBA5942 | reverse complement strand
TATGCGCGCGCTATGCGGACTATATCTGGGATGTGTCAAAAGCGATGCAGCCAGCCCGGATTTCTGCAGGATTAAATCCATTACTATCTGCTCCGGTTGTTTATGTCCCTAATGGTTTATTGCCTGAGCAAATTCGGTTCGAAAAAAATAATTCATCGTTGTATGGGCGTATAGCATATATGGGAACTCTTGGAGAGGAAAATGGGCCCGATTTGGTTATCGAGTGTATTCCCACAATAGAAAAATCAGTCCCAAATGTTCATCTAACAATTATAGGTGGATATCCAAGCGATATATCTCGCCTGACGACACTCGCCAAAAAGCTCGGTGTCGGAAAAAAGGTGAGCTTTCATGGATTTGTGCAAAGTCCGGTGGCTATGTCAAAAATTTTGCGTTCGTGTTACCTCGCAGTCGCCCCATACCGAGCGTTTCCAGGGTCTGTTCGATATTTTGCCGATGCCGGAAAAATTCGTG
Organism: Candidatus Gottesmanbacteria bacterium UBA5942; assembly: GCA_002430725.1. Lineage (GTDB taxonomy): Bacteria > Patescibacteriota > Microgenomatia > UBA10105 > UBA927 > UBA927. The sequence goes on along the minus strand of DJCU01000030.1, from coordinate 4,587 downwards.
CGTATTGCGCGGCGGGGCTACCAGTGGTCACGACTCCTGTCCCACCACTCGGGAAAGTTGTTACGCTTATTGGCGGAGCAGTGATTGCAGAGGACACAGTGAACGATTTTTCTCGGGCAATAATCTCCGTACTTACGAATAAAAAAAGATATGCATCGTTGCGAAAAGGAGCGATACAGTTTGCCAAAGATAGTACGTGGGATCACACATTTGCAGAAGCTTTTCGACAAATGGCAAAGGTGGGATGATATGAAGAAGTGACGTGGATAGCCATAGAGGGGAAATAGCGATATAATCTCGATTATTGGGGATATTTTAATTTTGAGTATGAATAAAACAAAAACTGTAAAGAAAGCCTTGGTGTGTGGAGCTGGCGGATTTATCGGAGGACATCTCGTAAAGCGTCTCAAAAAAGAAGGCTACTGGGTGAGGGGAGCAGACATTAAAAAACATGAGTATAGCAAAAGTCAGGCAGACGAATTTTTGGTAGGAGACCTTCGTGACCAGAAATTTTGCGAGAAAGTATTTAACCTTCCGTTCGATGAGGTGTACCAGCTTGCCGCAGATATGGGGGGAGCAGGATATATTTTTACCGGAGATCATGATGCTGATGTGATGCATAATTCAGCGCAAATAAACCTTAACGCGCTTCATTTTGGGCGCTTAGCTAAAATAAAAAAGATATTTTTTTCCTCGTCTGCGTGTATTTATCCCGAGCGCAACCAGATGGATCCCAATAACCCAAATTGTGCGGAATCCTCAGCCTATCCCGCAGCTCCTGATAGTGAATACGGATGGGAAAAAATATTTGGGGAGCGCATGTATCTTGCGTACAAGCGAAATTTTGGTTTAGAAGTTCGTATTGCGCGGTTTCATAACATTTTTGGCCCTGAAGGAAGCTGGAATAACGGCAAAGAAAAATCGCCTGCAGCCATTTGTCGCAAGGTAGCTCAGGCAAAAGACGGAGGCACAATTGAAATGTGGGGAGATGGTAAGCAAACCCGTTCATATCTTTATATAGATGAGTGTTTGGAGGGCGTGCGGAGGCTTATGAAAAGTAGTTTTACTGGCCCGGTCAATATAGGTTCAGAGGAAATGGTGAGCATAAATGAGCTCGCACAAATGGTTATGGATATTGCGAGGAAAAAGCTGAGTGTAAAGCACATAAAAGGGCCATTGGGGGTGAGGGGGAGATCATCGGATAATCGGCTTATAAAGAAAGAGCTCGGTTGGGCCCCCTCAACCAAGTTATATGACGGTCTTACCAAGACATACGCGTGGATAGAGGAACAGGTAAAGCAAAATCGGAAAGACAAATGAAAACTAATTTAGTTATCGGATCGAGTGGATTTATTGGTCAACCTTTTTGTGCATTTTTGGAGGCAAAGGGAGAGAAAGTAATACCGTTTGATATAAAGCGCAACGAAAAAGAAGACGCGAGAACCGCAATACTTCCACTGAGTGACGTAGATAAAGTATATTTTTTGGCATGGGATGTCGGCGGAAGCAAATACCTCTACGAACCGAAGCTTCAGAAAAACCAGCTTGATTGGAATTTAGCGCTCATGAAAAACGTTTTTGAACAGCTGGAAAAAACCAAGAAGGATTTTTTGTTTGTTTCTAGCCAACTTTCCGAAGAAGTAGACACTGTGTACGGAGTCACAAAACGATTAGGTGAAGTGTGGACTTCGCTTTTGGGGGGCGTGTGTGTGAGAGTCTGGAATGCGTATGGCGTTATGGAAGGTGAGGATATCAAGAGTCATGTCATATCGGACTTTATTTATCAGGCGCTCAACACCAAAAAAATTACCATGATGACTGATGGCAATGAATGGCGTCAATTTACCCACATAACTGACTTGTCGAACGCATTTTATATGTCGATCAACAGTGAAAATTTGCGAAGAACCGTCTATGACGCGTCCAGCTATGAATGGGTGCGTATTCGCGATATCGCAGATATGATCAGTGAAATGACGGGTGCTACAGTCATCCCTGGTAGCAAAATAGGACATGATCCAATTGCTTCACCAAACATGGGGAGAATTCCGGGTTGGCTTCCTACCATAGCACTTCGTGACGGTATTGCCCGGATGATAAAAGAAGCACAAGAAAAACTTCAAAATCTATGAACATCATCACCTTTTTACGGCAATCCGGAGAGGCCTTTTTTCATGCGGTGTTAAGATATTATCTTCGTGGTAGCATGTCGGTTCTCGATGTAGGAAGTGGGACAGATTCTGCGCTGCAATATGTTTCGGTGCCATATAAAGAGGGGATAGATGTTTATCGGAAAAGCGTTCTCATAAGTAAAAAGAAAAAAATTCATAACGCTTACACTGTGGGTGATATCCGGAAACTTCATACATATTACAAACCAAAATCATTTGATGCAGCAATAAGCATAGACGTTATAGAACATCTTACACCAAAGGAAGGGGTTCAGCTTATCAAGAATATGGAGCGTGTTGCAAAAGAGACGGTTATTCTCCTTACGCCCAATGGTTTTTATCACCAAGATGAGCTTGAGGGTAATCCATATCAAGTGCATAAGTCAGGTTGGAGAAGCTCGGATTTTCGTAAGCTTGGATATACAGTTTATGGGTTACGGGGGCTGCAAATGCTGCGTAATGACCACGCTGGTATTAAATACAAGCCTTGGTTTTTTTGGGGAGTGGTAAGCGCGATATCTGAAGTTCTTTTCTTCGCATTTCCCGATGTATGCTTTGATTTATTTGCAGTAAAAAAATTAGATAAACCAAAAAAGATCTAAAATTTATCGCATTACTTTTAGATAATAAGATTTTGTGAATATTTTCTCCACTATTTACTATTTCTATCAAAGAAAGATACAGCCTGGATTTCGGGTTGGCAAAACAGACCTCGTTGTTGATATTGGCTCCGGTGACAAGCCATTTTGGCGAGGTGATGTATTTGTCGATAAGTTGTCACTGGGAAACGCCCAGCGGGACACCCAATTTGGTGCGGTGCGGGATGTCGGTAAATTTGTCGATAGTGACGTGACGCATATGCCGTTTCATGATAAGGCATTTGATTTTTCTTTTTGTTCACATTTACTAGAGCACGTAGATGATCCAGCAGCGGTTATCAAAGAAATTACTCGTGTGTCCCGTGCCGGGTATCTCGAAGTGCCAAACGGTCTTTTGGAAACCATACGACCATTCAGAAGTCACTTGTGGTTTGTATATTGGGCAAAAAATAAATTGGTTTTTGTAAGAAAAAGTAAAAAAATGCACGAGGTATTATCTCAAAACGGAATAACCTACGATGCTGTTCTTGGACAAATTCCATCACCATTTATCCGTTTATATTGGAAGGGCACTATACCGTACGAAGTTATTAATCCTCTTACACCTAAGGAGCAATTTGAAAGCATTGTGGGGGACATAGCACCGCAACCGACTAATGCGGTAAGCGGCTACATGATTATGGTGAAAGTATTACGTTTGTTGTTTTACATAGAAAAACACGAACAGAAATTTTCGAAGATATTTAAAAAAGCTACTCGATAAAAAGCTATGAACGGTATATCAAAATTTATATTAGCAGCACGCCGCAAAGGAATTATAGAAACGTCTCTTCATCTTTTCGTCATGGGAGTAAGTCGGATTACCTCGCTGTGTAAAATAATCGCGCTGAGAGTGCGTGGATATGACATTGCAACTTCGGTGATATTAGGAAGAAACATATTATTTTTTCAAAGCACATGGAAAGCGGTCAGGGTAGGGAAAAATTCACGAATTGGAAATAACGCGCGAATGAGCGCAGGGGGTGACGGGCGTCTTGTTATAGCGGAAGACGTATTGATAGACGATAGTACGTATATTATGGCGCACGAGAAAATCGTTATCGGCAAAAATTCAAAAATAGCAGCTTTTTGTTTTATTACGGACTTTAATCACAAGTTTGGCGACAGAGGAAAATCACTTATGGAGCAAGGGTATGTGACAAAGCCTGTGGTTATCGGAAAAAATGTATGGATAGGAACTCATGTTGTTGTTTTACCCGGTGTCTCTATAGGGTCAGGGAGTGTTATCGGAGCAGGCTCTGTGGTGACAAAGGACGTGCCAGAAAATACGGTGGTTGTTGGTAATCCCGCGCGTGTTATACGAAAGGCGTCCTAAATGATAACGGAAAAAAAGCAATTTCCTCCTCGATTTTGGCTGATGATAAATACGTTAGCTATCGGACTCTTACTACTTTTACCATATTATCTGTTCGGGGGCTGTCTCTTATACA
>DJCU01000030.1:0-180 GCA_002430725.1 Candidatus Gottesmanbacteria bacterium UBA5942 | reverse complement strand
ACCATATTATCTGTTCGGGGGACGACTATTTTTAGGAGGGGATGATACAAGAATTTTCTATGCGTATCCCCGAGAGGTCATGCAGAGTCTCGCGATTTTCTCCTGGAATAATATTTCTTCACTTTCTTCTTATATACCTAATCATCATTTTTTTCCTTTTCTATTTGTTCTCTCAGGGTT
>DJCU01000005.1:412-8307 GCA_002430725.1 Candidatus Gottesmanbacteria bacterium UBA5942 | reverse complement strand
TTTCCCGTCATTACAAGCTAATAATCATTTATATCTACTTGTAAAAACTTGTAAATAAACTGGTAAATACTGGGAATTTCCGCTCTCACGCAAGAGGAAGTAGGGGTCTGTTATTGTAAAAGTTTTTTATAGAGCGCTTTATATTCTTTCACCTGATGTGCCCACGAAAAATCAACCTTCATAGCCGCTGTCATCATGGATGAAAATTTCTTGGGAGCATCGCGATACAATGAAATTGCCTCCGTCATCTTAGCAGACAGTGCTGAACTCGTGTATGGACCAAACACAAATCCGGTTTTACCATCGGTAACTGTGTCAGCAAGCCCTCCTGTTTTTCGCACCAGCGGTAATGTACCATAGCGCATCGCAATCATCTGCGTTAACCCACATGGCTCAAACTTTGACGGCACGAGCATAATATCGCTTCCTGCGTAAATTCTTCGAGCAAGTCGTTCATCGAATGTATGGACAAATGCGATATTATGATGCTGGGCACTAAGTTTCTCAAATAATGTAACCAAGCTTTTTTGCCCAGTACCAAGAAGCACTAATTGATAATCCTCTGCCGCTAATTTTTTGATAGCGTTGGCAATAAGATCAAGCCCTTTTTGCCGTTTTTCAAGTCGTCCGACAAATCCAAACAATGGTACATCTGATTTTGGTAACCGCACTGCCTGTTGGAGCATTTCTTTAATTTTTGCCTTGGCAGGGATAGCAGAACTCGGATAATAATGGACTGGCAATGCAGGATCATCGCTTGGATTCCAAAGATTGGTATCTAACCCGTTTAATATACCCACAATAGTGTCTTTTCTCCGTTTAAATATCTCTACTACCCGTTTTCCGTGTACACCACGAGTAATTTCCTTCGCGTACGTTGGTGAAACTGTGGTGACGATATCGGCATACTCAAATCCCTCAGTGAGTAGTCGTACCGCTCTACCCAAAGGCGTCATAAACGGATGAAATACAGACTTCGGAAAACCTAACTTTAGTGTAATCGAAAAACCTGTTTCTCCTTTGTATAAAAGATTATGGATGGTGAGAATTGTTTTGGCATATTGCGATTGTATGGTTTCCCGCTCACGATACGCTACTTTACTCGACTCGCCCATCATGAGTGGAATAAGCGCAGTGTGCCAGTCATTACAGTGAATAATGTCATACGGGCCTCCTAGGGTGCTCGCGGAATAGAGTGATAATTGTGCAACTGCTTTCGAAAAAAAGGCAAAACGCTCTGCGATATGAGCATCATCGTAATTATTAAGTAACGGATGCCGCAACAAATACGCGCGAACATGGGAATGAGGCAATAACGTACGAAAAATAAACACTAATTCACGCCTTCGATCATAATCTATTGCCAGCTGCCCTACACACGTAACATCACGAGTACCCACACCTTCATAAAATGGCATAACGACCGACACGTTTACCCCAGCATTCGAAAGCGCCACCGGCAACGCATAGCTCACATCCGCAAGTCCACCTCGCTTATACAATGTCGCAATTTCACTGGTAACAAATAACACCTTCATACGTTTATATTACCCTAAAAGAGCACTATACACTTTTTCATACCCGTCAATCATCGCTTTTAAAGAAAAATGCTTTTCAACATGCCTACGGCATGCAACTCTATCTATATTCCCGATTTTTTTGATAGCTGCAACCAACCCCTCTACACCTTCTTCCGGATCAACGACAAAACCAGTCTTTCCATCTACGATAATTTCCGAAACACTTCCCCTATTATAGGCAATCACCGGTGTACCACATGCCATCGCCTCTATCATGACAAGACCAAATGGTTCATCCCAACCAATAGGAAATAATAATGCCTGTGCCGTCTGATAGTGACCGATCAGATGCTCCTGCTTCACCACCGATTCCCATAACACTGTTTTTCCATCGATGTGTGGATTCACCTGCGTTTCAAAATATTCTTTTGCTTCTTTTTGCTCGTATTCCTGCCCTACAATAAGCAAGCGTATACCGGATAATTTTGCAGCGTCTATTGCATCACGAAATCCTTTCTGCTCCACGATACGCCCCGCGATTAACAGTGGCTTTTTATGCATTGGCACGTGTTTGTCGGGAATAAATAGCTTGGTATCAACACCATTAGGCACAATGCCCGCAAACGGAAATGGCACGCCACGCTGCTGTGACTGCGACAGTGAAACCAAATGAATATTGCCTAATTCCATAAGTTTCTCGATAGCAGGAAACCGCTGGGGCGTAATAGGATCATGAAATGTGATAACCACAGGCACATTGGCAGGCATAGCGAGTAACGCAGGATATAACCGCTCCACTGGCTGATGAATGTGAACAATATCCAACTTCCCTGCTTTGGCCTGAACGATAACCTCGCGCATAAGTGCCAACTCCTCAGCGATCACAAATGAACGGTATGCATCGGGGTCAGCGTACTCATGACGGCGCAACACTGTCGGCTCTATTCCCCCATGGATAAGCTTCGCGTTTGTTTTGCTATTTTTTGCCGCAAATAACGTTACCGCGTGTTTTTTAGCAACTAATCCATTGGCAAGCTCAGCCACCAATACCCATGGGGCAAGAATATTATTCTCGTTGGGAGGCACCGCATGAGACGGCGATATGTAGATACCTATACGCATGGGCAGTAAATTACTTCGTTACTTGATTAATGTATGATTTCGTCACTCTCGTAATTCTCGTCATTGTCGTTATTATCGTTATTGTCGTTATTTTATTAACTTCATATAAACCGCTTCGTACTCCGCTACCATCCTGTCTTTATGAAAACGTGCTTCTGCTTGTTTTCTACATGCCGCACGATCCAATTCGCTTACGCGGAGCACTGCATCGGCCAATCCTTGCGTACCTTGTAATTGATCAACCACAAAACCAGTCACCGCATCGTCCACTACTTCGGGAACAGACCCTACGTTGTACGCAACAACGGGTGTACCACACGCCATGCTTTCTGCCATAACGAGCCCAAATGGCTCATGCCAAGAAATTGGGTACAATGTCGCCAATGCTCCACCATAAAGCTCCGCGAGCGCTGAATGAGCAATTTCTCCATGATAGACAATCTGCTTCCCATCAATATGTGGCTTAATCTCCGCGTCAAAATACCCTCTATCGATTGGGTCTATTGCCGCTGCCATTTCCAGCCGTATACCCAACTTTTTGGCAGTCTCGATTGCATCGGTTGCCCCTTTTTTGGGACTGACTCGCCCAATCCAAAGCAAATAGTTCCCCTTTTTTTCAACAAATGAATATTCCGCAATATCCAACGCGTTATACACAGTAGCGACATAATGAAGTTCGGGTAAACCCTCACGCTGATTATCTGAAATAGAAATATATGGCAAGTGTTTATACTTTCTCAATATTTCCCGTTTTTCCTCTGTGGTTTCACCCGGATAAAGCGACCCATGCCAGGTAAACACAACGGGTGTTGATAGCCCATCTGCATCAGGCACGCTCAGATACTGACCATGACTATGTATGATGTCAAATTCAGAAGCTCTCGCGTAACACGCATGATAGTGAGCAAGTGGCTTTTGCACCGCGGATTTATAAAAACCGCTATTACCTAACGCTTTGGGATATATACTGGAAAGTGTCGCTCGGGTATGACTATCACCACTGGCAAATAGTGTCACGTCATGCCCCCTCGCGACTAAACCTTCAGTAAGAAGTGATACTATTTTTTCTGTTCCTCCATAAAGCAGTGGTGGCACGGGTATATATGGCGGGGCGAGCATGGCAATGCGCATATTTTTATCATACCATGAAAAATGAAGCTATGTCTTACGTTTTTTTCCGTATTTTTTTACACTACACCCCTTATTCTCTTATAATTATTCGTGAATTCCCTGCATAAGCAGGGTTTTTTGTTTTTGTCCTTGGTGCAGTGTATGCGCTGTTACAATAAGAAGAAAACGATATCTTTATACACTTCGGGGACGCCCCGCTCGCCTTGTTCGCTCAGGCGCAAGCCGCACCTGAATTTCTTCTTTGTCGTCATCAGTCATATGGCACACACCCCGCTCGCGCATGATGGCTATTTGCCACTTCGGCAACACCATCACCCTCCGCTTCCACTCGCCCCCAAGATACACCTCTATTCGCACCGCCTCTTCTTCGAACTCAGACACATCTCGCATGAGGCCAGTCAGTAAATGTAACCGTTTTTTTCGTATTTCTTTCATATAAAATATGGCAGATCAAAATTCTACTACGGAAAACAACATAAAGACAAATCGCTCGTACAGATGCGCCGCACGCGTTTGCGATTATATGACAGCCTGCGGTATAATACAGCTCTAACTCGAAAGACATCCTATGATATCAGTACAGTTATTCAAAAACCACGAAGGTAACATCGTCACCATACGGAGATATGAAGTCGCAACTGCTCGCGGGCCTCGACCAGTGCGAGCCTACACCAACCTGACACAATTGGATGCGATATCGGGCGGATTACCGAACCAACATACTGCAATTGCCCTATTTCGAGCAGCCACTGAAACACATAAAGGCTTACATGTACTTGAAGAAATGGTTAATCGCGGAGAACTGATCACCTATGCCATCAATCCTACATAGAGAGGGGCTGCAGCGCTGCTTCAAGTGAGTCGATCATTTTCTCTACGGTAAAATTGTTTTGTACATGATTTTTGCAGTCTTCCCGATGTATCTCCGGTATATGCTTCAATGCCTCAACCAGCCCATTTACTCCTTGTGACTGATCTATAACAAACCCTGTCTTTCTATCAACTACAACTTCAGAAATTGCACCGTTGTTGTATGCTACTACCGGAGTGCCGCACACCATCGCTTCTATCATCACGAGACCAAATGGTTCCGGCCATACAATAGGAAATACAAGTGCTTCCGCGCCTCCCAGGAGTGCCGCTTTTTGCGCGACATCCATCTCTCCTTTGTGTATTACTGTCACCCCATCTACGAGCGGTTCTATTTCGCTACGCCAGTAGTCCTGGTTACCAATCTTTCCCGCCAATACAATCTTTTTTCCCAACGATTTTGCCGCCAATATCCCATCTTTTTGATTTTTATGAGGTGCGACAGAACCCATCATCAATACATAATCCTGTGGCACACGTTGGAATGGCAATTCATTCATGTCGGTCGCGTTATGGACCGTACCCACATACCGTACCCCATCAAATCCTTTGCGTTGCGCGTTACTAATGGTGATAACTGGCGTATCATAGACGCGAAATAGCTGCGCCAGCTCGTCAAACATAGGCAAATGCATCACTGTTACGAACGGTCGTCCGATGAGTTTGGCAATCGGCAGAAGCACTGATTCCCCACCACGCATATTGTTGATAATAACGTCAAAAGACTTCCCATGATCAAGCAACCACTGAGACACTTCGGCCATATAAATCATTTCTTTACGGAGACTTCGTGACCCTTCAGTAAACCCGCTCGCTGACTGAGTCGAAGATCCCGTCACCGTATCACCACCGCCAATTTCAACAAGCGCATACTGAGGATCAGCTTTTGAGCCATGCGCTGCCACAAGTGTCACCGCGTGCCCACGTTTTGCAAGCCCCGTAGCTTGCCAATACGCAATACGTTCTGTTCCCCCTTGCTTCGGAGGTGGCACTGGAAGTGCGACTGAACCCAAAATAAGAATATTCATGATGATAAGCGTACTACACTTAGAAAAAGAAATCACCTGAAGATCGTATCAGAGAGAGATATACCCTACCTTTTGACACAGATATCTCGTATTTATTTTTTCACCGTTGGGACTTGTGGTGGAGGAGCAGTTCCGTTGGGTTTTTTGGCGTATCTTCCATATCCCTGTTCAAATTGACCACCTATAGTTGTCCACGAAAATTTTTCCTCTACAGATTTCCGTGAATTTTGACCCATTTTGTTACGTAATGATGGATTATCGAGCAGTTTGTTTACTTTCTCAACAATCTCACTACTATTCCTCGGGCGCACAAAAAATCCATTGTATCCTTCTTTGACCGCAAGAGGAATACCACCCTTACGGGTAACCACAACAGGCGTCCCGCATGCCATCGATTCCAAAATAACTAATCCCAATGGTTCGTCCCATACGCTTGGCGCGACAAAAACATCAGCGCGCGAGTAGTATGGCACGAGCTTCTTTATCCCTGCACCGAGATGACCGACAAAATGGATATTGGTAAGCCCCATGTTTTTCGCTTTTTCCTCAAGGCTCTTACGCTCCGGCCCATCACCCAAAATCACCACTTCACCATGTATGTTTTTGGCCGCTCCCACGAGATATTCCACGCCTTTGTATTTCGTAATCTTTCCTGCAAATACGACAACAGGCTTCCCATGCAAATTAAGACTCTTGTCTACCTCTTTTGCCCCCGAGTTACTATGCACAAACTTATCTATGTTCACGCCACCGGGGATAACCTTACATTTCTCACGAAAATTCCCTTTAAAAATCCGTAGAAACCAATCTCTGGTATATCCTGAATTCGGATAGATAGCTTTGGCTCGATACATCGCGTCAAATGTACGCTGCCAGTACCGCCTATCTCGCTCCAGTGTCGGCAATTCAGACCCATGAATAGTAACGACATAATTTATATTGTATGTGTCCTTGATAAACGCAGCGAGCCAGGCGGTCGGAAATGCATGATGCGCATGTATTATTTCAGGGCGGAAATCTTCTACTGCCTTAATCGTTGCGCGCAGAAACGTATCATATACTTCCCAAATTTCTTCACTGGTGAGATTTTGATAAAGCCTACAGTCTGGCCATTCAGGATGACCGGTAAATGCGACAGGAAAAGGGAGCGTCACAGGATAGAGCTTCGCCCGTTCAATTGGCCTTGTGTCGGGTGCCAAAATGGCAACTTTATGGCGTCTTCCTACTTCAGAAGCAAGATGCCGCGCGTATGTGCCACTCCCGGAACCCCAAAACGGGAACGTCTGTAAATACAGAATCCGCATGATCTGAGTATTATACATTACCACACGCGTCACCCACAACCAGAGCGTAGCACCTGCGCTCTCGACTCAAGATAGATCATAAAAGCATATAGCGTATGCGCAATATGTTTATTAGCTCGTCACGCATTTTTACAAACGGAAACAGGCGTCATCAGTGGGTTGGCACAATCTTTGTACGTAGTACGAACAAAACGAAACGAAACAGTTGCAACTGACGGTGAACCCGCCATGGCTCTTGAAGGAGTCGCCAAAACCACTCAAACCCTATCGATCTAATAAATAATGGTGCACGTTTGAGCCTGCCCGCGAAAACAGCAAATGACCCTCCCACACTCATACACACCACCGGCACTGATAACTCCTCTGTCAGTCGATGGATAAAATACTCCTGCTTCGGTGCTCCTAAGCCAACAAATACGATGCCCGTCTTTGTTTTTACTATTTTTTGTGCCAAACTCGCCCAAAATGTGCCATCCAAACGATCTATAACCGCCTCGTCCGCGCCTTCGAGAATTGGGCCATCCTCCGCCCAGCCAGATAAACCAGGGTACGCGCTCTGTAAGCACTCTAATGCTTTGACTGCTAAACCATCGAAACCGCCTATAAGTCCTATCCTGACGCCCCGTTTTGCGGCAATCTGCACCAAGTCTTCCATAAATTCCACACCCGGTATTCTTTCCAGTTTCTCTCCTGTTGTTACATCCGATGTCGTAAAGCCCAAAAATCGCCATGCCCATACCAGCCCAATACCATCGGGGAGCGCCACATCAGCCCGATTGAGCATATCTCTAAAGTGAGCATGCGTTCTCGCATACATAATTTGTTCTGGGTTTGGCGTAACAACAATACGTGGTTTTTTGCGTTTTGCTGCCGCTGTGTGATGCGATTTGTCGAATATATCTAGACCTGTCTCTTATACA
>DJCU01000005.1:0-215 GCA_002430725.1 Candidatus Gottesmanbacteria bacterium UBA5942 | reverse complement strand
TTGTCGAATATATCTAGACCTTCTTCAATATCTTCTAGGATTATTTCTCTCTTATCGGTCGTTACCTTTACTCCGAGTATTTTTTGACTATTTAAGCTCATATTAAATCGCTATATACGTAATTTTGTTCAAAAAAGCTGTAAAAATTGTCTGGATTGAACACGAATAGTTGTAGCTGATTTTTGTAATTTACCCGTCTTTGATTCGCAAGATAT
>DJCU01000013.1 GCA_002430725.1 Candidatus Gottesmanbacteria bacterium UBA5942 | reverse complement strand
GCCTAGTACAGCGCCATCTTCAGTAACTCCGCAACCTGCACCGCAGTCGCAGGCAGCCACAGGTAGTATGGCAAAAGAAGTCGCGCCTATTATGAGCCAGCCGGAAGCTCCGATAGTAACCGAAGTCGGGAGAGAAGCCCCCCTTGCTCCCGAGGTAACAAATGCTGGTGTGAGAATGCAATCAGATACAGTCACGCTTCCAAAGCCGCTTCAGGACTTAGGGGTGAAGGCAGTTGGAACAACAACAAAAGCACCTGCTCATACTCCCGCCATTGTGTTGCCATTAAGTGATGAACAGATAGCCACTGGGTTGCACCAGAGCTTGATGACTTCGTGGCGTTGGCTTGCCGAGTGGTGCAAGCGACAATTGCAGTCAGTGCATCTTACGGTAAAAAACGTGCAAGGTAAAATTGTTCGAACCGAAGCGTGATGTACTTTATATACCTATGCCAATAGAAACAGCAGATATTCTTTACCAGTTGGAAATGTTGGGAGTTGCGTTGCTTATCCTGACATTTTGTCTTATTGGGTTTGCCATTTTGGGATACGTGCTGTTTATTATGTGGAAATACCGCGATCGGGAAAAGCATTCCATGGAGTATGTGTTGCTTCAGGTAGCAACACCACGAGATAACGAAATAAAAATTGATGCGGCAGAACAGGTATTTGCCAGCCTGCACGCGATGTATCATGGAGGATTTTGGTCTTTCCTCAAGCCGCAGGAGCATATTTCATTTGAAATAGTCGCAAAACTTGAAGATATACGTTTTTATATCGCCGCCCCGAGACATGCGGTCGATTCAGTCGAAAAACAAATTCATGGGTCATATCCGGGGGCGGATATAAAAATTGTTGATGAATACAACATTTTTAATGAAAACGGGAAAGTAGCATTTGCCGCGCTTGCGCCAAAAAATTCTGATTATTTGCCTATTCGTATATATCGCGATTTGCCGATTGACCCATTGTCGTCTTTAACGAGCGTGCTTGCAAAAATGTCTGAGGGCGAAGGCGCAGCAGTACAAATACTGGTGCAACCGACAGGGGGTAAGTGGGCGGGGTTGGGTCGTTCGTATATTTCAAAAACAAAGAAAAATGAAGCAAACCCTGAAAAAGCGAGTTTTAAAGTTGATCAAAAAACACTTGAATCTATCGAGCAGAAAGTGAGTAAACCGGGATTTAATACGGTTATCCGCCTCGTCGTGAGTGCAAAAACCAAAGAAGCGGCTGATGCTCACCTTGAAAATATTATCACTGCATTCCATCAATTTTCATCTGATCACAACCATTTTTCAAAAGTAAAACACCCGATGCGTAAGTTTTTTATGATCGATTTTATTTACCGGTATTTTCCGATGATGAATTTACCATTTTTTAAACAGTATGGCGTGCTAAACAGTGATGAGCTCGCGACACTGTATCATTTGCCCAATAAATCGATCGAGACGCCACATATTTATTGGCTCAATGCCAAGCGTGCGCCAGCGCCCATGCAGATTGCATCGAGTGGCCTCTACATAGGAGTATCGAGATACCGCGGAGTAGATAGATCAATATACATCGGTGATGACGACCGGAGGCGACATCTTTATATTATCGGAAAAACAGGTACTGGTAAGTCACAACTATTGGAAGAGCTTGTTATCCAAGATGTAAAAGCAGGTAAAGGGTTGGCGGTTATTGATCCTCACGGAGATTTGATTGATGGAATTCTTGCCCGTATTCCAGCCGAGCGCGCAGAGGACGTTATTTACTTTGATCCTTCTGATGGTGAGCGACCAATGGGACTGAATATGTTGGAAGCGCAAACTGAAGAGCAAAAACATTTTGTCGTGACTTCTATCGTAGGACTTATGTACAAGCTGTACGATCCGCAGAAAACAGGTATTATCGGCCCTCGGTTTGAACATGCGGTGAGAAACGCAATGTTGACGGTCATGAGTGAGCCGGGAAGCACATTTATTGAAGTGGTGCGTATACTTACCGATTCAAATTTTGTGCAGGAGTTGCTCCCAAAGGTGCAAGACCCGATTATCCGTAGGTATTGGACTGACCAAATTGCGCAGACTGCTGATTTTCATAAATCAGAAGTGTTGGATTATATTGTTTCCAAATTCGGTCGGTTTGTTACGAATAAATTGATGCGTAATATCATCGGGCAATCCGAGTCGAGTTTTAATTTTCGTAAAGTAATGGATGAAGGAAAAATTTTGTTGGTAAACTTATCAAAAGGAAAGCTTGGAGAGGAAAACAGTAATTTCTTGGGTCTTATTTTAGTGCCGCGTATTTTGATCGCGGCCATGAGCCGGCAGGATATACCCGAATCGCAGCGGAGAGATTTCTATCTCTATGTTGACGAGTTCCAAAATTTCGCGACTCCAGATTTTGCACAGATACTTTCCGAGGCTCGGAAATATCGTTTGAGTTTGACTGTCGCAAACCAATTTATCGGTCAGATGGAAGAAGAAGTGAAAAACGCAGTGTTCGGAAACGTAGGAACACTTATTACGTTCCGCGTAGGGGTAACTGACGCAAATTATTTGCAGCATGAATATAGCCCAACATTTAACGAAATAGACCTTATCAATATTGATAAATATAATGCTTACGTAAAAACGATTGTACATAACGAACCGGTGAAACCATTTTCGGTCGATATGGCAAAAGATATGAGCACTGTTATGGCTGAACGAAATGCGGAAGTGGCGAAGGCAATTATTCAACTTTCACGTCTCAAATACGGACAGGCAAGAGAATTAATTGAAGCAGAAATTCAAGAACGCGCGAGATTATAATTTATTTAAGTAACCTCTCCCTTTACATCCCACAAAAAACATGTAATGCTCTGTAAATATTC
>DJCU01000015.1 GCA_002430725.1 Candidatus Gottesmanbacteria bacterium UBA5942 | reverse complement strand
TCATGTGTTCTTGTGGTATCCAAAAGCTAATGTCATAAATACTTGACAGAATGCAAAATATATATTACATTTTAGGCATGAATAGAAAAACGTATAATCAAATTCGAGCCGCGGTTACCGTATTTATTTCATTTATTGTTGCCCTATCTGTAACGCGCGATAGCTATATCCTTGCCATTGTCGGCACGCTTACGGGCATGCTCTTTCTTATCTTTGTCCGCACCAAAACAAAAATTACGGTTGATGAACGAGAAATTACTGTCCGCGAAAAAGCAGCGAGACTGACCTACGCAATTTTTGCGCCTACTATTGGCCTAGGATCACTGCTTTTGTTGATGCCCTCAAAAAGCGGCCTGTCTGTATTTTCAAAAGGAGAGTTTGCCTATATAGAATCACTCGGCACCGTACTTGCCTACCTTACGCTTTTTATGATTGCAATCTATGCGCTCTCCTACCATTTCATTAACCGAAAATATGGAGGTAGTAGCGATGAAGAATAATATAAAAGTACATCGAGCAAAACAAAATCTCACCCAAGAAGCACTCGCAGACAAAGTTGGAGTGAGTCGACAAACTATCATAGCCATCGAAAGTGATAAGTATCTTCCATCACTCGGGCTTGCGTTCAAAATAGCCAACGTTTTTCACTCGACTATTGAAGATATTTTTTCGTACGAAGGAGGAAAAAATGAGTCTTAAATCTTTAGGCAATATAATCCTTTATATAAGCGCAATTGGTCTTAGTATTTTCCTTTTATTCTTTGTCATCACCGGAACATGGATTGGGTATGAAGCGAAGCGCCAATGCAGTGACGCGATACATGAATATGGCGGCGACTGTGTCGAGGCGCTTATTTCTCAGCTTAACGATGATCACCGCGGATATCGCGCCAGAAACGATGCAGTATGGGCGCTCGGACAAATGGGAGATAGCCGAGCACTTCCCACACTCGAAAAGTATTACACAGGAAATATTCCTTCGCGCGAACCGCTTGACCAATCAATAAGCCAATATGAATTGAAAAAAGCGATTAATCTCACTCGGGGCGGATTAAACATCACTGCATTTTTATGGAGATAACTATTATGAAAAACAAAAAAATTATCATGAGTGCAATCGTAAATATCACGCTCGCAGCTCTCTATATGTCACTCAATGTTTGGGCGCTTCGCGCACAACTCGAAGAAACATTTGTTTTCTTGGCGGCAAGCTACGGAGCGCTTTCGCTTATTTGTAATTTGGCAATAGTAAGTATCAAGGAAAAAGAGTAATCTCATCAAAACAACGATCGGGACACTCTTGGCTTTATCGCCTTCAGCGCAGTATGGAGAGAATTTCCCGTCACCCGATGATCTGAATAAATAGGTTCTCCATATATTTCTGGCCCTACTTCAGCAAAATGAGGAGCTACCTCACTACGAAAAGGTGACATAGATAGAAAAAATCCGCTTTCGCTAATAAGCTCTCTGCCGGGTGAAATATATGTATACACGTATGGAAATGACGTGCGCATCGTGTCGTATGAAAGTCCAACTCCGAGGCTCGCGACAACACCTCCGGGCTGTAAGATTTTTTTTAGTTGTGAGTAAAACTCCAACGTAAAAAATCCACTGTAATAAGGGTCGATAATACTGTGATCCAAAAGAACGACATCATATTTTTTGTCAGTAAAACGAATATAGTTACGGAAATCTCGAAGTATTATCTGTGACCGAGGGTCAGTCGTGACCAACTGGTATTCCTTTGGGAAATATATCTCCCCCGCTTCCAATACAGGCGCTGTGTTTTCTATCGTATCCACACTTTTTACTTTAGAAGATAAAAGGTATGCAGCGGACGATACCCCACTCCCGTAACCCAATAGCAATACGTCAGCCTGATCGTCAACAACCTCCAATGTCGTCTCTGCCCACTGTGTGTGCACCTCTCTATCCCAGTCATAACTGTAATATTCATGGACATTATTGACAGTCATCTCTATCGCTTCGTTATCATCTGTTTTCCAAATTTCCACAAGTCCCGAAGGGCTGTATTTTCGAAAGAGCAGGTTATCAAAACGATACAGGCGCTCGTGGAAAAATCCACTTTGTATACTCAACATAAGAAAAAAAGCAAACAGTATAAATAACAAACGTTGTATTATTTTTGTAAATGGATAAATAAGAAGAATTGCTATTGCCGAGAAACCTATGGCAACGACATACGACATCTGCTGACCAAAAAGGTAAACAAATACATACCCATACAAAAGTCCACCAATGACGTTACCAATAGTGCTTACCGCATAAATATATATAATGTACCGCTCTCCTCTGTGGTAAAGCAGCTCTATGGCGGTGGTGTATGCAGCACCTGCAATAAATGAAGGCAAAAATGTAGCGAGTATAAAATACGAAATAACCGCCCCCTGGCTCGGACTTATGTAGATAAAATAATCCTTCGTAAAATAAAACAACACAACGCCCGCGATGAGTAATAACTGTAGTAGTGCAAATTTTTTTCGGGCTGCCACTTCTTTTTTGGATTTAAATCGTTTCCATATACCCAAATACGTACCCGCTGCCAATCCCGCTAAAAAGACAGAAATAATGAGTGAGTTAGAAAACGCGCTCCCCCCTATAACATAAACAAACTCTCGGAGAAGCGTTAACTCCATGAGAAGCGACACAATACCTGCGCAAAATATCGCGACAAAAATTTTTACCATCACATATCCCTTCGTGTCACATCGGGACACAACTAACCTTTATAGTGGTCGCTGATTACTCTACCGACCAATATTGCCGGCACAGTGAGAAAAGCACCCCATATCCCAAATATCCACGTGCCCATGAGTACGAAAAAAAGTAATGCATAGGGGTGAATCCCTGATGATTTTCCAATAAGATATGGCGACAAAAAATAATCGACTGCGATATTGAGAAGCGCATAAATGGTAAGCACCACTAATCCTTCCAAAAGCACTGAGGTGTTTGGTAAAAATCGGATGGTATCAAATATTGCGACAGCACTGGCAATAATCGCTGCAGTAGTAATCCCTACTATTGGAATAACTGATACTGACCCAGTCATAAGCGCAAGCAACAACGCAAACTGTACTCCCAACTTAGAAAGAATAATCCAAATGGCGACCGTAACGACAACCATAAGCATCAATTGAGTTTTTGCGTACATAGCAAGTGCGATACCGATTTTACTCGGCAGGGAGTACCCAGACTGTTTCTTCACTTTCTTTTTCATATATCTATTATAGCTTTTTTGACCACAGAGCACGAAGTGTCATCCTCTCGCCACTGCAACGAGCATCACGTTGTATTACAATAACGACAACTCATGGAAATTGGCAAAACGCTTTATATAACCAAACGATCCGAATGGCGAAAGTGGCTCGATAAACATAGTGCCACCGAACGCGATATTTGGCTTATTTTTTATAAAAAAAACTCCGGTAAACCACGCCTCTCCTACGATGATGCAGTATTGGAAGCGCTCGCCTATGGATGGATTGATAGCATCGTCAAGCGAATGGACGAACATCGGTTTGCTCAACGTTTTTCACCAAGAAAATCCAATAGCGTCCTATCGCAAATGAACAAAGACCGTATCCGCGAACTTATCAAGGAAGG
Source organism: Candidatus Gottesmanbacteria bacterium UBA5942 (assembly GCA_002430725.1). Taxonomy (GTDB): domain Bacteria; phylum Patescibacteriota; class Microgenomatia; order UBA10105; family UBA927; genus UBA927. Next base: position 404 of record DJCU01000015.1, on the reverse strand, counting down.
AAAAATGACTGACGCAGGACTTGCGGCACTTGCACACGTTTATAATCCTCAAACAGATAAGGAAGACGCGTTTACCATACCCGCAGGGATACTCCGAGCGCTCAAAGCAAATACGCTTGCATGGCAACATTTTCAAAATTTCCCCGATACGTACAAGCGTGTTCGTATTCAATATATAGAAAGCAGGAAGCGCCATGGTATTGCGATGTATACAAAATCACTCAAACATTTTATAGATATGACTGCCAAAAATAAACGATTTGGCTTCGTCAAAGAACGCTCCTGATATACCTCGCGCATGAAGAGTCACCAAAGGTAGTAAATTTATTGTTATTTATATTACAATATAAATAATCCTGTTTTTCTTTCTCTCTTTTGCACTCATTGTCGTTTTATTTCTATAC
>DJCU01000014.1 GCA_002430725.1 Candidatus Gottesmanbacteria bacterium UBA5942 | reverse complement strand
GAAGAATACTCTTTTATGCTTAAAAAAAACTTATGCTTGCGATTGTCGCAAACTGGACATACGAAGGATTTCATAGGATATTAAAAACTTTCATGCGTTTAACCATTTAAGATCATAGATAAATTTCATGTAAGAGTATTATATCTTTATCACGTTAGATGCCATACATACAAAATATACACATTGATGTATCGTCATTTAAACACAAATATTTTAAGGGCTTCCAATGAAAAAAGTCCTGCCCTATTTGATTGTAGTTTTTGCTACTTTATTATTTCTTCTACTGCCCTTAAACGCGAGAGCAGTTTCAATGTTTTCTGACACATTTCTTGGTGGATACAACGATGAATGGCAATCTACCACAGAATACCCACCTTTACCTTCAACGAATGGTATTACTGGAGCTAATCAAACAACTTGGAGTGAAATTACACACTACTTAGATGGAAACCAATCATTTCAAATTGATTTAGATGTTATTGTTAATAAAGAAATTAGTAATCATAACTGGGGAATTGGCATAGGTGACAACTCTGGTCATTGGAAAATCTTAAACACATGGAATTCCTCCATACAAATACATGACTCTAGCGGCAGAGACAGTCTTATTAACTGGGATCATTCACTTGGGAGACATCACTTCAAAATAATTATCTCGCCTTTAGGCAATACTGATTTGATAGTAAATGAAGATGAAAAAGAATTATATTCACTATTAACATCGGCAAATTTTGATATCACCAAAATCTGGGTATCCATACAGGGCAATGGTGATTATGAGCTTGCTAACTTTGAGCTTTCTACCTACGAACCACCACCAGAACCTACGCTTACTCCAACTCCTACACAAACTCCCACCCCTTCACCGACTCCCACTCTTACACCCACACCAACACCCACATCCACTCCTACACCAACGCCTACCCCTACAAACACCCCTACGCCAATCCTAACTGCTACCCCAACACCTGCAAAGCCTAAAAAAGTAGTAGTGCTTCATGGTATGGGCGGAAGTTGGAACAAAGATGCGCTTCTTAACTGCAAGTCATCGGGTTATTCAGGAAACTGGAGTCCATGGAAAATTGCCAATGCAGATGTATACCAAAATCTCATTAGTTCGCTTCAGAGTGAAGGCTTTATACCGCTTCCCTATTATTATGACTGGAGAAAAACCGCACCTCAGACAGCCACACAATTGCATCGATTTATCCAACACAATACGGACGACAATGAACATATTGATATGGTTGGACACAGCTTCGGAGGTTTAGTAGCGCGAGCGTACCTCGAATCTTTACAAACAAACAGTCAGCTCAATAATCTACTGACAGTAGGCTCTCCCCATCAAGGATCTGTTCTTGCATACCCTGCCTGGGCAGGTGGAGAGATGTGGATAGACGACACTGCAATCCGACTTGGTTTTACCATTATGAAAGTAGGGTGCTCACTTCGAAAAGGCTGGTCAGCACGAGAGATGATACATAATTTAGTGCTATCACTTCAAAACGTTCTTCCCACCTTCGATTATTTACGATCTCCGGATGGTGCGGCCAAACCCATATCCACTATGAAAATCAAAAATAATTGGCTGCCGACAACATTCTCTTCACCATATTATGGAGCAACTGTCGGCACACTAAGTGGTGTAGGGTACGAAACGCTCAGTGCGCTAGAAGTGTTACCGCCAAACCGGACTGATCAACGATTGGGAAATTGGCGAGATGGAAAACCCACAAGTAACAGGTTTTACCGCGATGGTGATGGCACTGTTCTTTTGGAAAGTAGCCAACTTCCCGATGCCACAAACCTCACGCTTTCATTAGATCACACGTCACTTGTGACCAGTGCACAAGGGATAAATACAATTATCGACTTTTTAAATGGTTCGGCATCTCCTCAACCACTTTCGCGCATGAAACAAAATGATCTACAAATAAAACCTACAAAGAGTGCTACCGCTCTACTCATTATTGTTGATGGTGCTCGTGCGGTGCTTACTGACAAAGACAGAAACAAATATGAAGATGCAGAGGGGCAAATTACCGTTCTCGAACCACATCCAGAAGCCTACACACTCACTGTTATACCGGAAAAAAAGTGGTGGTGGAAAAATACGTATAAAATCGTAGTTGTGCAACTATTCGAAGATGGCTCGTCACAATGGAAAGAATACAACCGCCATGACATATTTAAAAAACATTTTAAGCTTCGCTTTGACAAAAAATACCGAAACGATGACATATTAAGAAATAACTAGCTTTACCCGTTCGAGGAGGAGAGCTAATTTGCCTCAAACTCCTGGATGACTACATTGGGGTAATCACGAAATGCCATGCGCGCGATGCGCTCTCGTTGTTTGTCTGCTGGCACAAGAAACACGACACAGTCACGAGATATAGATGTGATAAGGCTGCGCATTTTCCCCAAAAAAGCAGCACCTTCGGAGTGCATTCCGGTATACCCTATGTTATCCATCCGCTGTCTGCGCGGATATAACTTCCTACTGCTTTCCCCCGTAAGCAGATCGGCTATCTGCAAAAAATCTATTTGTGCCGCTTGTGGCTCGCGGGTTCGTTCAGGACGCACTGCTCTCCAGGTATTCATGACCATAATTTTTTTATCGAACATGCTCACAAAATATGACATGAGGTATTTGGGTTTCCATAGCGGCATACCTCCCTGAAAATTAGCAACCGGCAGAGCAAACGCATTATTTATCGTATAAAGTGGCGCATGGATTTGACCGAGCTGGTAGAGAAATTTCGCTCCCACAGTGTCCCGGATCATTTGCAGTTCTTCAGGTAATGGCGGATGTGCGGCGTTATGTATCGCCTGGTAGGCAGCGACTTCGCCCAAAAATCCAGTGAGATTGGTGCGATCGATAGGTAGTCGCTCGTGGATCACCACATCAGTATAGCAGACTAATTCAACCATTGACGCTGTCTCACGCTCCTGTATAATCCGTTTCATATACAAACCCTAGCTGCCCGCAAGGAGGATTGATTATGAAAGGTGCACAAAGCAAAACACAACCAGGACTCATTCGTGCAAGTGGTCGAAAACGCCACAACCGCGCTCTTCGCGAAGAACAACTAACTACTGAAGCAGCAAGGCTTGGTATTGCTGTACAAGATCTGAAGACTCGACTGTTTCAAGAAGTGCAGGATATTCGCAGGCATCCACCGCAGACACCAGATTGGGCACGTCCCGCAGGATACCGAGAAATAGTCCGCTAAATTAGTCTGCTTGAGACTTTTTAGAAAAATAATCTACGTGAAAGTAGTCGATACCGACTGCTTTTGCGGCTCCCGCGTCAGCTTGACTGTTGCCAATCATAAGATAGTGCTCGAGTGGTACACCGGCAACGCGCAAAGAAGCAAACCCATCTGGGTACGGCTTAAGTAGCGCAACGTCCAGCAAACTGACCACTTTGATAAACACATCAGAAAGGTTGTTTTCTTCCAACACTCTCCCGATTATGTTACTCGTGTTGCTCGACCAGATAGTCATCTGATAACGGTCGCGGTTTGCCCGAACAAAATCAATAAGATCGGGGTTTGGCACTGCCTGCTCAAACGCCTGCTCTTCAAACGCGAGCGCCATAGCATTTATTTGTTGTTTTACCTTCGCTCCGCACTGTTTACTATATGCACTCAATGTGCCTGTTAATGAAATTTTTTGTTCGACAAAGTCAGCATAAAGTACTGGATCAAGTGGCGCCAAATTCTTTTGCATGGCGCTAATAAATATATTCCAATCCATCACCAGCCAAAACAACGTCTCATCAAAATCAAAAATAAGGTGAGTTTTGTGATGATGGGAAAGAAACTCTGGAAGTGTCATATAGTCGGAGATATATTTTATAATAGCCGCTCAGGTCGGACATACACAACCTCATGACCTCGACTCAGTCGATGATCAATAGATGTCGCTTCCGCCATTTTAAAAAGCCGCCTGTCCTCACGAGTTTTCACTATTCCGTCAAAAAACACCCGCTCACAATCCACGCAATACAAACGGGTAATCGCGCCCCGTTCTTTTTTGGGATGATATAACACTGTTTTTAACACCCAATGGAATAAGCTCTCTGGTGGTGTTTTTCGGATTGGCGATCGTTGTCCCATTTGGCGCATTGTACTCTGATATTATGCGCTTTAAAAGCACTAGGGCGTTGACGTGGCAGAAGGAGTACTCTCAAGCTGCTCTGGAGTAACTACAGGGGCAATTGGCTCACATTCGCCGCTCCACATCCCTTTCTTTTCTTCTACCGCGAGACGCTGAGCAGCAAGGAGTCGATCGACATATTTTACATCTGGAGGATATGTACTCACCTGGGCGTACCCTTCACGCACCAAATACTCATTCAGCAACACATCCCCTATCCATACGTATCGTAACAGTCTGCCAAACGTATCGCGCTCCGATATATCTTTTTCGAGCTCTACTGTTTTCCCTTGCACAAGTTCTTTGTTTTTGGCACTCGCCTCTTTTCCATAGCACTCCACTGGTCTCCGCGGCGCTACTGTTTCAGGTGTATTCATGCCAATGTAGCGCACCACCTCGCCACCTTCTATCTTTATTGTGTCACCGTCTACGACACTCACAACAGTAGCAAGTGTGCCCCCATGTCCTGCCATAGGGGTGGCTGATGGACTCGCCACCACAAAGGCGGGAGAAACTTGAGCAGTAGGCGCTTCTTGGAGGGTAATCGAATTTTGAAGTGAAAAACTGTAGATAAGTCCAGCAATAAGCAAAAAAATTCCCACGATACTGGTAGCCTTTTTCTTTCCCACGAAACTCGAAAGCGCTTCAGTAAATATTTTTTTCATAGCGCAACTCTCTCTATTGCTGATTATAATCTGCCCAAAAGAAAATCAAACTGTAGGACTAAAAAATGAAGCAGTAAGATAACGAGCAATATATGCACTTTCTCTTGGTGGACCCGAGAGGACTTGAACCTCTGACCTTTTCAATGTCAATGAAACGCTCTAGCCAGCTGAGCTACGGGTCCTTTTAGCTTGTACAAATAGCCTCTAAACTTTTTCTATTATATCTCCTTTTCCACCGCTTGACCACCCACATGGTGTGCTCTACACTGAGAATGGATATGAAATTCATAGGCAAAGCAATCGCCGCATTATTTGATTTTCTTCAGGGAATTGTCGCCATAGCCGCGGTTATGGTAATGATCTATTTGTTTGTTATGTCGCCACAGGAAGTGAGCGGTCATTCTATGGAGCCAAATTTTCAAAACGGTGACTACATCCTTACAAACAAAATTATCTATAAAATGGCGGAGCCACAACGAGGTGATATCGTTATCTTTAAATCTCCGACCAACAAAGACATCGACTACATCAAGCGGGTCATCGGATTGCCAGGTGAAACAGTCATGCTCAAAGATCAACGCTTTTACATAAATGGTAATTTGTTGGAGGAACGCTACGAGTACAACAAGCCTGTATTTGGCGGATCATTTTTGCAAGACGGTGTGGAAATCATAGTACCAGAAGATCACTATTTCGTGAGTGGTGATAACCGACCAGGTAGCTCTGATTCACGAGAGTTTGGGCCTATTTCAAAATATGATTTTATCGGCAAAGCATTTCTCCGCTATTGGCCGACAAAAAGCGCAGGACTTATCCCTGTCGCACACTACGACTTCTAAATACTAGAGAGACAATCGGAAAGAAAAAATTACCCGTTTATTTATCGCCTGCCAGTCGCTCATGGACGAGCTTGAGGGAATGACTGGTTGTTTCTAAGTTGCCGCGAATAACAAATACTACCCTTGCTTCTACTTTTGATTGGGTAATTTTCACTAATCCGTTTACTGCCTGTGCCAAATCTTTGGCAATCGAATCGAGCTCATCGCTATGAATTCGTTCGATCTTATGTGACGGCTGCTGATCAGTCTTGGCTTTCAGACGCCTCGCCAAATCTTCTGCCCTTCGCACTGAAGCGCTCTCAGCAAGGATCGTCTTGTATGCATCGACCATGAGTTTTACATCGTTGAGCCCTGCAATCGCCCGCGCATGTCCTTCGCTAATAGCTCCAGAAACCAAGCCATCTTTTATCGCGTCAGGAAGGGCTAACAAACGCATGGTATTCGATACATACGATTCACTTTTTCCAATTCGTTTCGCAATCAATGTTACAGACAGTCCAAATTCTTCGATCAATCGTTGAAATGCCAACGCGCGGTCGATAGGATTAAGATCTACGCGCTGTACGTTTTCGACAAGCGCCATTTCCAACATTCCCTTGGCAGAGGTTTCTTTGATTAAGACCGGTACGGTCGTAAGACCTGCGATCTTTGATGCTCTCCAGCGGCGCTCTCCAGCAATGATCTGATATCCTGCGGGCGTCTTTGCGACAACCAGAGGCTCGATAATACCGTGTTCTTTGATGGAATCGACAAGATCAGCAAGTAAATCAGGAGCGATAATTCCGCGAGGTTGCAGCGGATTTGGCTGAAGCAAATCTAAGTCTAAATGAAGTATCTGTTGGGTGTCTGCCATTTTTTATGCGTGCGTGGGCAAGACCGACACGTACCGCTTACCACGTTTAGTGATAAAAGTTACTACTCCCGCGACTGTCGCAAATATAGTGAAATCTTTCCCCATATCTGTGCCAGTTCCAGGATAAAATTTAGTCCCTTTTTGTCGGACAATGACGTTGCCTGCGAGTGCCTGCTGACCGCCATACACCTTCACGCCTAAGCGCTTCGAGATGGAATCTTTATTTCCTTTTGCTGTTCCCCCTGCTTTTACGTGTGCCATAATTAGTTCTTTTGAAATATATAAAACTCTCTTCGTACAATGGCTTTAGGCCGACCGTACTCTATAGGTTCAGTGAGGAGAGTATATCCGAGGCTTTCACATCTGTCAACAACTTTTTTCACGCGCAGCACTCCGCGCCCCGTATCGTATGCCGGCATTGCCATAACAATCCGTGCGTTGGGTTTTAAAATTTTTGTCCATTCTTTGAATGCTCCGATGTACAATTTTTCTAATCCTTTTAGGATATTTTTTACGCGTTCGGGTGTCAGTTTGGCAATGTCTTTGACTTCTACCGTCTCACCCATGTATGGTTCTGTCACAATCGCATCGATACTTTCGGGTGTAAGTAATTGGCTTACATGTGTTGCATCTGCAACCATTACGCTCATATAGAGCGGTGCGATAATTGGATATTCTCTACGCAACCATTCAAGATTTTTTTTGGAATTTGCTACTGCGACTTCGGATAAATCACTCCCTGTGACGTTCGCGCCACGAAGCAATGCCTCACCCAATACCGTTCCCACGCCACAAAACGGATCAAGCACCATCGGATGGTGCTCGTGAGTGTCCTGGGGCAACGCAATATTTACAATCATACGTGCGACCTTTGGTGGCAACATGCCTGCCTTCACGTCCGGTGCTGGTCTCCCAAAATCACGCTTATTCCAGTCCTCAAAATCCTGCACTGCCAGAGTAACGCCAATTAAATGAGTGTCTGGCAAACCGATAACCACCAGCTCCACCACTTCCTGCTTGGCGATAACCACGCTGGAAAGCGCTTCATTGTGTTTCGTTTCTATATAACGTGCGGAAATACCTCGCTGGGTAAATTCTTTTTTGAGAATAACTAACTGTGAGCTGGATACACGCGCTGCCCCATACGCACTTATACCAAAGGTAATATGTCCATTTTTGACATACGGCAACAGTGCTGAAAAAAACAATTCAGTACCAAGCTCTGTCGATTCCGATAACACATCGACTATTTTGACTGTACCGCCCAGTAAATGCACGACCGCGTCAGCATCCACACGAGATGCCACGACACCAACTCCCTCAATTGGACTGGTAGCTTTTGGGTAAAAAGACTGAAGTTCTAATAAGGAGAGCTGTGGAGTTCTTCCAAAAATAAAAGCGGTTCGTTTCATGCCTGGGTAATACCCACGATCTCAAGGTTGGTCAACTGTGCGCGAAACCCGCGTGCTCTGCGATACCGTACTTTTGATTTAAATCTGCGGATTTCAATTTTCTCACCTTTTGTGTGTGCCACGATCTTTGCCGTTACTTTGGCACCCTTCACCAATGGTTTTCCGACTTTGACGGATTTTTCGCCCTGCACGAGCAACACATCCGAAAGCTCTACGGTATCTCCGACATTCCCCGCCATACTATCTACGGTAATGACGTCTTTGGGAGCTACTTTAAACTGTTTGTTACCAACTCTTACAATAGCGAACATAGGTTCATATTATATAGCTTTGGGCTATCCAATTGCAATGCTCCCTTCATCAGCCCCTTTTCTACGGAGCGCGAGAAGCAATCCAAACGCCATACAAAGCGACAATATCGAGCTTCCACCATAGGAAACAAAGGGCAACGTAATACCAGTCACCGGAATAATGCCCATATTCATACCCGCATTAATCACCACTTGAGTAAGGAGAACGCCAAACAAACCGATGGTATAGAAAAACACAAACGGATTGCCGATATTGCCGCGAATATATGGCCGTATCAACTGCCACAGTAATACACCATAAAGAAGAAGCAACATGGCACCGCCTACAAACCCCAATTCCTCGACAAGAGTCGCGAATATAAAGTCTGTGTGATACTCAGGCAAAAATCGCAGGTGGCTCTGCGTACCCATGCCAAGCCCGCGACCAAACCATTGACCACTTCCCACCGCTATCATGGCCTGCAGGGCATTGTACCCAGCTCCTTGGGGGTCAAAAGCGGGATTTAGGAATGTATATATACGTGCTTTCTGGTATTCCGCCAAAGCCCGCCAAAAAAGCGGGAAACTAAGTGTCCCGACGACCCCTCCGACAATAAAAAGTATAAGCGGAAAACCACCCGCCACCATCATGGCGAGCCATGAGGAAGCATATACGAGAGAAGTGCCCAAGTCTGGCTGACGAAATACGAGGAGAAATGGGATGACAAAAAGCACTCCGTGTGTCAAAAGCCACCGCCAAGAACGGGGTGAATACGTCACAATCGCTCTGGCAAATGCCAATATCACGAACGGCTTTACTATCTCCGAAGGTTGCAGTTGGGCGCTACCGATCATAATCCAACGGGAAGATCCTCGGATAGGATCACCAAGGTATGAAGCGATAAGCAAAATGATAGACAACACATACCCGTAAGGCGCAAACCACCACAAAACAATAGGGTCAAGCGATGAAAGTGCCCAAATGATGCCAGCGCCGACAACGAGGAAAAAAAGCTGCTGCCAAAATAGCCCAATATTGGTCGTAAGCAGGACAAACAGGCCCACAAGACCCAAAAGTAATAACGACACCAGTATCACCCAGTCTACGTGGTGTTCGTCTTGTGTGTATCGATGGAAAGTTGATCGCCCCATGTGATGGTACTTGCCAGTGTAGCTTGTTTTATCTGAGGCAGCAAAGCCTCAAGCGATGTATAGCTTTTGGGTAATACAAGCGACACGTATTCATCTATTTTACATCCCTTTTCTTTCCGAAGCACTTGGATTTCGCGGATAAGCTTGCGCGCATCGCCTTCTGCCTTGAGCTCAGGAGTGATTGTCGTATCGAGTTCTACGGATGTTTCCTTATCTGTTTTAACGATTTCGCATGTTTTTATATTGAGTTCCTGCAAAAATACAGACAGCCATTCGTGATCAAGCGCGGGATATGCGGTAGACACCGTTATTTTATTGAGTGGCTGCCGCACAGGAATACCAAGCTCTTTGCGTTTCGCATTACCTAGCTCTGCCACCAACCGCACAAATGCCATGTGGGCATCAAGCGTGGTGTCGATAGCACTTTGATCTGCCACCGGCCACTCCGCAAGATGGATAGAATTCCCTGTCGTTTCCATATTTTGATAGATACGCTCGGTGATAAATGGCGTTATCGGTGCCATAAGACGGATAAGGTGAGAAAGCACCCACCCAAACACTTGTTGGCCTGTTTCATCGGTTTGTATCCGATCACGACTTCTTCGCAAATACCAGGTAGAAAGATCGGTAATAAACGACACCAACAATCGACACGTAAGTGCAGTGTCATAACCATCCATAGACGCGGTGACATCCACGATAAGTCGATGAAGCTTGCTTACTATCCACTTATCCATGACGTGCGTGGGCTTCGGAGCTACTGCAGGAGGAGCGCCCTTCACGTACAACTTGTAAAAGCTAAATACATTCCAGACAGTAGACACCACCTTTTGATATATCTCCTTTACCCCTTCTTCGGAAAAATTCAGGTTTTCCGCTTTCATCACAACGGAACTCATAAGATAAAATCGCAGCGCATCCACGCCATATTTTTCAAAAAGCAGTGTTGGGTCGGGATAGTTTTTCTTACTCTTGCTCATCTTCGCGCCATCTTCCGCGAGAATTGTACCGGTCGTGACTGCATTTTCAAATGTATGAGCACCAAATAACCCCACTGACATTACATGCAGAGTATAAAACCACGCGCGTGTTTGCGCGATATATTCAGCGATAAACTGAGCAGGGTGAGCCTGTTCAAATTCTTTTTTATGTTCAAAGGGATAGTGTATAGAGGCATACGGCATACTCCCGCTTTCCACCCAACAGTCAAATACCTCGGGAATACGTTTCCCTTTCACTGTCTTTTCGTCATCTACCCACACCTCCATATCATCCAAAAACTCCCGATGAATATCGGTAAGCTTATTGGCTCGAGCTGTATCTACCGCCCACGCACGAAGCTCTTCGAGCGAACCAATGATACGCATTTTCATTGTTTTTTCGTCTACCCAAATCGGCATAGGAGTGCCCCAATAGCGCGATCGGGAGATATTCCAATCGGGAGCTGTCTCGAGCCCTTTACCAAATCGACCATGCTTCAAATGATCTGGATACCAATTAATATGCTCGTTTTGGGCAATCAAGTCATTTTTGAATTTTGCGATATTAATAAACCATGCGGGTACTGGCGCATGATACAGTCGAGTTTCGCATCGGTAACATACAGGCACACTATGAAGCCTATCTTCATTGCGATATACCAATCCGCGTTTTTGCAAATCTTCATTAACCAACGGATTTACTTTTAACATAAACATGCCCGCCCATGGGGCAACTTCCGGCTTCAATTTTCCTTCACTGTCTACGTGCTCCACGAGCTGAATATGATGCTTGGTCATCACCCGATAGTCATCTTCTCCGTAAACTGCAAGCGTCACAATTCCTGTCCCTTCGGCATCCGCGACATAACTATCTGCCACCACTACGCCTGCACGCTCCCCTTCTTTTCGAGAATAAAAATCGTAGTGAAGTTCAAAAGAAAGTTTTTCTAAATCGTTACCGGTATATTCTCCTACTATTTCATATGGTTCTTTATCGAGCATACCAAGAGTGCTTTTTGCGAGAATATAATGCTCTCCTTTTTGCTTTACCTTCACATATTTCATGGTTGGGTTCACCGCAAGCGCAGGAGTTGCGAGCTTGTTCCATGGAGTTGTTGACCATGCCAATAAATACGTATCTGGCTCATTTACTACCTTGTATTTATAAATCGTGCTTGGGCCATTCATGTCTTTATAACTGTTATCCATGACGATCTCAAAGTTCGAAAGCGGGGTCGCACATCTCGGGCAATATAAAATCACTTTGCGCCCCTCATACACGAGGTTCTTATCGTATAACTGCTTAAATGCCCACCAAACAGATTCCATATAGGTGGCATCCATGGTCTTATATGAGTGTTTGAAATCTACCCACCGACCTATGCGGCGGATAACTTTTTCCCATTCTTTATCGAAACGGAAGATTGCTGATCTGCACGCATCATTAAACTTGCCTATCCCCATTTCTTCAATACCCTTTTTACCACCGACAAGTCCTAATTCTTTTTCCACCATGTTCTCTATGGGTATCCCATGACAATCCCATCCCCATACGCGACCTACCCGATACCCTTTCATCGTCCAATACCTAGGGATGACATCCTTTATCGTAGAAGCCAATATATGACCATAGTGTGGTAGTCCGGTAGCAAATGGCGGACCATCATAAAAAACGTACTGCTTGTCAGCCGGTCGTTCGCTCACCGATCGCTCAAAGGCGTTAGTCTCATCCCAAAACTCCAGCACGTCATGCTCGCTGGCGGGTACATCGAGCTTTTCTTGAAAATTATCTTGCTGTAATTTGGCCATAATCGTATATCCTTTCAGTTTTCTTTCTGTGGCAACATGACGTATTCACCCATCAAACGCCACAAAAAAACTCGTCCTTATCTATATTACTATAAAGGACGAGTCAGCCTTTTGCCGATCGTGGTACCACCTTTTTTACTTCTTGTTGACAGCGATAACGGGCATACCCGGAGGATTCTACTTTCCGTTTCTGCGAATTTCTTTCCTCAGCTTGTCTGATGATTGTCAGACTGAAACGCCTATGTGTGTATTATAGCATGTTACCTATTGGCATCAACAACTTAGTACGAATAGCCAAAAAAATAGCTAGCAGTACAGAGGATATTCCTCTCATACTGCTAGCCAGCAGAACATTTGAAAATACTTACGTGGTGGAATTATTGTTTGGCTTACAGAAAAACGCGACAAAGACTCTCGAACCGTCAGTTTCTGAAATATTTCCATCTGGATCACTGGGAATGACTTCGCAGTCAAACCCTACGGGCACAATGTTTGCACATGATACTTGCGTCTTTCTTGTAAAAAATTACTGTCTGAGGGAATTCAAAAAAGCATTCACGATAGATAACACAATGGAAGCGAGGAGTGCTGTCCCAAATCCGTCTATCGTAAAGCCCGGCACGATACGACTAGTGATCATCAATACAATAGCGTTAATCACAAAGGTAAATAACCCGAGTGTCAGTATATTTATCGGCAACGTAAGGATAACCAAAAAGGGTTTAAACACGACAGTAAGTATCCCCCACACGACAGAAATAACAAAAAGCGAAATCCATCCGCTTATTTCTATACCAGGCAAAATATACGCGGTAATATAAAAAGCCAACGCGTTTATAAGGAGCTGCATAAACATATACATATTATACCAGAGATGAAAAATGGGAAATTAAGAAAACTTGTTACTTTACGTAAGAGCGCACCGTAGGTGCTTGCGGGGCATCGTCAGCAGTAACTTCATCCCAATTCACTGCTGCAAAAGAAACACGAAATGCATCGCGAAATTGCTGCGGATCATCTACCATCATTTTTTGGATCGTATCTATATCCATCCATTCGGCTTTTTCTGCTTCATAGTTTGGACTAATTAAGTGTGAAGCCTTTTCGTCAACCTGAGCGATAAAAACATAAAAGTTTTCTTTTTGCGGATGATCACCTTTTGCATCATCGGAATACACTCGAACTGGCATTAACGGACGAATAACAGAGACGCCATTTGCAAAGTCTGCCCCAACTTCTTCGCGAAGTTCACGTCTGGCTGCTTCCGCGTATGTTTCTCCCGGCAACAGATGTCCTGAAGGTGCAGACTGCCACAGACCCGGATTTACCGTCATGTGTTTACTGCGGCGAACCATAAGCAACTGCTTTTTATTCTTTTTTTCCTCGTCAGGCTTCCATCGCCACACCAATACCGAAGAAGCTCTGTGAATATGTCTGCCTTCTTCATGCGCAATTGCACGCGGGATAAGTCCGATTACATTGTCATGTTCATCGACCATGTCGAAATGCTCAGCATAATGAAACTGCTTAATCCCTATGGCTTCACATATATTGAGTGCCTGCAACATAAATGCCATCTGCGCTTCACGTCTGTCGGAGGGTCGTGCGATATCGGATAAATCGATATGAAAGTTGATAAGCGCCTGATCACTTTCGTCTGGCTTCATGGCACGAAAACTCACAAATGACCCCGGTTTTTCCGGGTTGCGGAGAATAAGACCAAATACTCTATTCCGATCTTCGTAATATGACACCCAACGAGCCTCTATCGGTTCTTCTTTATTACCCATGAGATACAGATTACGGTCTTCCTGGTTTGCCATAATCACGTCCAAAATATCCTTGTACGACACGCCAAAAATAGCATCGACTGACTTCGCAGACTCGGGCACCAACAAATTACATATCACATTAGGATGCGCAGTTTGATCTACGCTATATGTTTTGTTTTCTGAGTTTAATAACATGCGGGTCGCGGTGTCGATAATAGACTCAGAAAACAATCCCGCCTGATATGGATTGTCGGTCACAAATTTATCATCCAAAATAACAATGTCATCGATAAATGTTTTGAAACGATCAATGTTAATAAGCTCATCTACCACTTTCCCTTTATTGGCTATAGCACCCTCAAGAATATCGACTAATTCTGGGCCTACTTTTTCTCGAAGTATGGAAAGCTTACCGTCAGTTTCCCATGTCTGCGGATCGGTATTGATAAGCGTTTGAAAATTCTCTGAAATGTCGGGGGCGACAAACTGCTCGATAAAATCAATAGGCTTACCAGCTAGTAGAAGTGCCACAAATGTTTGTCCGTCACCTTCGTCTAATCGTTTCTTGATTTCTTCATCTGACTCACTACCGCGTTTACGAAGTAATTGTTCTCGATAATCACGAGAAGAAGTCAAAAACGTACAATGTATTTGATCTCCAAATTTTTTCTTGAGCTCCAAGATATGCAAGATACTTGGCTCTGCTACAAGAAATTGTTCATGACATGTTTGGACAAGATCATCTATCCTATACGCGTACCGACATCCATTGCTTCGTAGCTCATATTCTCCGATAAGCTGACCGCTTTCTTTAAACTGGGTAAACTCCTCTGCACTAATCGGAATTTTTGAGACTTCTGATTTTCGTGGCGGCCGGTCGGTTAACTTCGGCACGACCCGTATAGACACTGGTTCAGACATCTCCAATTTTTGAGCGACACTACGACGACCCGGAAGCGATGTAAGTATCTCTATAGCTAAATCTTTCCCTGAACCGGAAGCGCCCATGAAGGCTAAAATACGAGGCTTAGAGGAAAAACATTCGGGGGTTTTGAGTGCTTCACGAAAAGTAATATTTTCCGCTCCACGAGGAGAGTGTCGCGTTTGAATATCACTATAAGATACACGTGATTCGTTTTTCATACGAACGTAACGCTCTCCACTTTATGCGATGTGATGTATTATAGGTCGTAAGCACGCGAAAATCAATGTCTATCATCCAGCATACACCTGCTGGCATCATGGTGAAGTGGAAAACGATATGCTACGATCGAGATATGCGTTTGGATGTTTTAGGAATTCTTTTTTCCTCTGCGGTCTTTCTCGTTATTAACCGATGGGGGCTGGGCATACTTCATACAGAAGTATTTCTGGCTGGGCTGACGCTTATCTCCATGTGCTACCTCTTAGTAAGCATGCTGCGGCCGACACGCTCACTGCACTTACGTATTTTTCTCACCATCGTGTTTGCAGTTGTGGCCACTATACTTCCGACTGTTACAAATATGCAGGAACGTCATCGGACGCTGCCACAAAACTTCGTCAATGATTCTGCGATGCAAGCAGAAATTGCCGGTAGATATATCCTCTTGGGTCTCAATCCTTACAGCACGCCTTACGACAAATCAGATTTAGCGAAATGGCCATATATAGACGAAATGGGGAATAAAACGAACCCCGCACTGTTTAACAATATTCATCCCCCATTTCTTTTGCTCGTCTCTGCAGCGCAATATCGCATATTTGCGCAGCTATTTGCTTGGTCTGATATTCGAGTCGTATACCTTTTAGCATACGCATCGCTATTTATTCTCGCATTTTGGAAATTTGGTGTCTCTGAAAAACTTCTCCTATTTCTTATATTCGGTGCGCTCAACCCGCTCCTTATGACGTTTATCCCCGAGGGCACAAATGATGTCATGGTGCTTGCCATCCTCCTCTGGACACTATTTGCTGCTGAAAAAAAATCATATATTGTAGCGGGCATTTTGTTAGGCCTTGCGATAGGCACGAAACAAACTGCATGGGTAGCGGCACCTTTTCTCGTTTATTCATTTTGGAGAAATCAGCCAGCAAAAGCTTTCCGGCAATTTATAGTATCAGCATCACTCACGACTTTGGTGATTTATATACCATTTCTCGTGTGGCACGTAGAAGCACTGATAAAAAGCTTGGTGCTCTATGTGACGACCGACCCAAGAGCGCAAAAGTTTATTCACCCCATAGAGGGCATCGGCTTTAGCCCCGTACTTCCTAAACTGGGAATAGTAAAGTCGCTCTACAGTACATTTCCATTTTGGATTATTCAAATTATTGCTTACACAATCTCCATCCTCGTGTATTGGTTCACAACAAAACGCGGAGCCAAAGAAGAAAGAAATGTCTTGTTTTTTATGGCATTTGGCACACTCATGGCATGGTATTTTTCTCGATACTTTCTCCAGTCACACTTGGGCTACATCATCACGCTTTTTACCTTCTCATACTTCTGGGATCAGAAAAAGATCACCTAACCTCATCCTGCGCTATTTGCCCTCAATGTGTATAATGTCACGAGCTTATGCATGTCGCGCCTAAAAGGTATCGTACAGTTGCCAAGTGGGAAATAGCCACCAGCGAAGTTCGTGAATCCCGCGGCCTTCGGGGGCTTCTCGGTATCGGTCAGTATTCGCAGGAAATTAGTATCCGATTTAGAGGGAAAGAAACAACCATCACCGTTCGGACTTCTGACCTTATGACACTTGATGAAATAAACCGTATGATCCCAGAGCTAGCTCGCAGACGCTATCAACATCACCATAAGTATGGGACAGGAAACGAGTACAACCTAGAAAAATCAGAAGACGGGTTGGCAGATGAACTGAAAAAATTAGGCGTCACCCTACCTGATTGGCTTAAGTAATACGCATCCTTGCGCTCTACATTTTTAACGTCTTGGCGAATATTTTTTTGTCACCGTAATACGATACGCACGATGAGACCTAGGCTCAACCGCATCAAATCCCAATGCGGTCTCATTGGCGAGTATCCACTCTTTCAAATGACTGTTTGCTGTGTCGAACCTGAGTATAAGCGACCTACCATACCCTGCTGCAGTGGAAGCAAGTATCTCATCTGCCATCGCAAATACTCGTGTTGTTTCGCCTTTTCTTCGAGGATATAACCAGGAGGGGGTTCGCGTGCCGAATCGGATACTCGCTGTCCCATGTTCAGGACATATATCTATGGACAATGACTTGCTTCCACAATACACATCTTTGTGCACCGTCATAGCAATGCAATGACGCGTGCTGCGGACAGGATGAAGCACCGTCACGCATATATAGAATATTCAGGGACAATGTAACAAAAAACGATATTGGAAGCAATGTTTGAGGCTTTTTGTAACCTGATACAAACAATATTTGTGCATAATTTCTGTGCTACCAATGCGAAACTACCAGAATTTGAAAATTATTATAGGATATTGTATAATTTCCCAATGTCTATCACATGCGAAAACCACACATGCGACCAGTATTTCGAGGGTGACTGCACTGCGGCAAGCATGCTCAGAAACCAAGCAGATACTGTCGGCAATCCCAATCACAGGAAAGAACAATTAACAAAGAGAGGATTTGGCAGCACTATCCAAGCATACCAAGAGAGTATCGCCAATAAACGGTGTGGTGTCAGTGATGAAGCGCTACGTCTTGCAATTAGGTACGCAAGAAACGTCTATAGAAAAATGCCTGCTGACCCAAAGCCTTAACTTCTCTATCGTAAAAATGCGGGGATTTATAGGACACAAACTTGATCTGCTAATAAGACCTTCTAGATTGTAATATATTACTTGTTAATACTTGTCAAGAGTAAAATAGGTTGTTCTAATAGTCTAAATTTGATTAGTTCTATTAAGTTATGTATAATACTAGAGATCGGAAACGATCAAATTCTTGGCTTAAGGGCTCTGCAAAGAGTCCTTTTTGCTAATTATTGAAGCTTACTCTTAATCTCAGGCTGAATGTCTTTAGCCTCACATATAAAATTTCTTATCTTTTGAATATCAAAGATAGGTGCCCCAGTTGATTGAAGTTCGGATGAAACTCTTCGCGATGTGCTAAAAATGAACACCTCCTTTCGATCCTTAATTAGCTGACTCACGGGGTCTGAAAAGTCGCTATCACCGCTCCATAAAATAAAGGTACTATTATTACCTCTTTCATAATCTAATAACATATCTCTGCCAATCTCCACATCAAAATTGCATTTTCTTACCTCAACATGTTTTATACCTCGATCATTAAGCTCCTTTAATCTTCCATTTAAGTATTCGACGGTCTCAATACTTAGCTTCTGTAATAATGGCTTTTTGATAAAATTTTCTAGAACCGAAGGTGAATTTCCAGGTATCCCAGTTACATCTAAACTTTGATGCATGATTTTTACTGGTTTAGTAACAACTATATAATCAAACTTCGTAGCATCTGCCATAAACTGCATTGATCCTTCATCACCTTCCAGAGTTCCGTTATATAAATTAACTGCCTTAACTGTTGTAAATGAATCAAAGAATTGTTTGAGACGCTTCAGATCCACTCTCCACCCTAATCTACTGGACCAATGGTACATATTGCTCCAATCCAGATAGACTTTAGTGTCTCTATCAAAAAGACCTTCCAACTCGGATATTCTATCTGGATAAATTTCTGCTAACTTTTTTAATCTTTCAGTTTTTGGCGAGAACATATTATTTAATTATAGCACTATTAAATTGACTTACATTTAAAATAGGGGCTAGATAGCTAGCCCCTATTTACCTTCCCAAGCTACTCCCTTAGTTCTTCGCAGGACGCTATGGAAATAGCTTAGCCTCGTATTGCATCTATGCATTGCTTAGGCTGTGTTACTGCACACGCCTAAGCGCTCCCACCCGCTCTCGCGGGTGGCAGCAAATTAGTCGATGATGGACTGGGTATATCAAGAGATATATCGAGTGTTGGAAGATCTGAACGAATACCAACTCCCGCAGAGGCTAAGTCATGCTTATTCCGCCAAATAGTTGTCTGATGATAACTATCCTTTAGAAATTGCTTCTCATGGGGTAAATCAGAATAAAACTGCTTATAGAAAGTGTAGAGCCGAAGCGCCTTCCTGTGCAAATATGTCTTTTTTAGAATATCCATTACTTCTTTATCGGTCGTAAGTTTTGGATTGAGATTAGCTAAAAGCTTATTCTTATATTTATTAAGGAGTCCGATTAAATACTCTTCATCGAGTAGGTCTTTGTAGGTAATACGCTCTCTTCCCTCAAATAGCTCTGGTAGCATACTTTTTCGGAAGGACACCTCGAATCGGAGTACACCCAGTGCAAATTCATACCACTCACTGGCTTTATCTCTATCAACTTGAGCAATATGTTTGAAGTCATGCTTCATAAACTCAGGAGCTTTTAAATAAAACTTGAGCGCATAAGCACGCCCAGGCCATTGAATTGACTCCTCGGGATATAACAATTTATCTTTGCGGGCAAAATCGAAGCAGGACAAAAGTCGCAACACGCCTGTAGCCATGGCGTGATCTGAAAACCGCCACGCGTAACACAAGTCGAGGCGCTCTACACGCCATTCCTTGTAAGGTGGGAAAGCGCCGATAAACGCCTGAAGCTTCCCATGCAACCCAACCAGCACCTGCTCCACGAGGGAACACGGAAGAAGCATAATATTATGCCCGTAGTATTGCTTAGGGAGCGATACCTGGAACTGAGCCTTGAGGTCATCTTCATAACATCGAATCGTAATTTTCGCATCATGGCTTCCTACAGTTATCTCCCCTTTTACAATTCGATATTCAATTTCTCCCTCTGCGTTATTTCGCCCAATATGCTCTACTGACTTCTTCCGCAAAAGCTCGAATTGCTGTTCGGTGAGTTGTGCGCTGAAAGTAACCGTATCTATCATGCGGATAATGGTATCCGCGTAGCTAAGAAAAGACGACGGAATTCTTGTGGGTATTTTTGTGGGGGTAATTATGGCTACTTCTGAAGCCTGTACCCTGTATTCGTTACCGACTCAATAGCATCTATTAACGCCTTAACATCTGATTTCTTTATTCCTAATTTATTTAATGAGCGCATAAGCACTTTCTTATACTCCTGAACTGATCGCGCAACATCTGTATCGTTTGATACATTTTCTCGATAACTATTTAGCCCTAACACAGAAGCAATCTCCCTATATCGGACAATCTCCCCAACGTGTTGGATAAGATATACCAACATTTTGTATTCCTTGGCGCTTGGGTTAATGTCGTATGAATCATTCCCTAAGGCAATTTTTCCTATCTTTGTATCCAAAGAAAAATTTCTCCATAAAAATACTGGGTTCAATCGCTTAAACTGCTCTGATTCTTTCCACTTCTTATGCTCCTCTAGCCACTCCTCCATTTCATATGCCTTTAGCTTTATCTCATCCGTCACATTTCCTCCGTGTGGCACGTAGCCATCTAAAAATTTCTTTTCCTTAAGCGCTTCATCTTTTAAGACGTTCCACTGTTCAATACCGAAGTCAAAACTTATAGACAATGAGCGAAACATATCAAGCTCAAGAGTCGCCAATCCTTTCCGCTTTAACCAATTATTAACCTCAGGATCGCTATTTAAGGCTGAATACCTCTCGTGAATATAGCGATAATATCCTTCCAATATGGGGTCAGGCGGTATAAAGAAGTATTCTCCTGTCTTATAACCAGAAAATACTATATCGAGCGCATTAATCATCATGCGCTGAAGAAAAAGGTAATTCTCCACCTTTGGCTTACCCTTACCGATAAGTAGCCCTAATAATCTCATCAGCGGGATTATATGACACAAAACCTAATTACGCATAATTTGACGAATAATTGTATAATCAGTACGAATATAATATGACTGCTACAGACCAAAAATTAATTGAATTGCTTCAAGAAAAAATTTCCCAAATTAGTAAATTAATGGAGTCATATGACCGATATGCACTTGAACAGTGGAAAACAGAAGTATCAATGATACTCGAGCTGTCTCTTATACACATCTCCGAGCCAACGAGACAGGAAGAAATCTCGTATCCCGTCTTCTTCTTTGAAGAATAGACTATGAGCTGATACGATCCTTCTACGAAG
>DJCU01000046.1 GCA_002430725.1 Candidatus Gottesmanbacteria bacterium UBA5942 | reverse complement strand
AGATGTGTATAAGAGACAGGGATAAGATCAGGAAAAATGATATTCTACCAATAGATGCAAAAGGCAAAACACCATGCCCTTATCCAGCCCTGGGCGATACTTATACTATCGACAATCGCGCTTGTCGTTGTCGCAGTAGGTGCATTTTGGTTAATTCGCTCCATGCGAGAGCCTGATTTTTATACACCAAAAAGCGCGGTAAATCATATATTTCCAGTACAAAAAACCGAGGAAGAAACAGTTATTCCGAAAGAGCCAGGGGCAAGCGCTTTGTTGCCGGGTGCTACATGGGTGCCACAAACATTTAATAACTGTGGCCCTGCCACCACATCCATGGTACTGCAGTATTTTGGTTTTGAGGTTGGTCAAAATGAAACGAAAGCAAAGTTGAGGACGAACCCCGATGATACCAATGTATTCACGTATGAAATCGCCCAGTATCTCAGAGAAGATTTTGGGATAGAGTCAAAATTGCTCTATGGCGGGGATATCGAATTGCTGAAAAAATTGGTGGCAAACGGTTTTTATGTGGTGGTAGAAGACTGGCTACATCCAAATGAAGACATAGGACATGTCACGATTATCCGAGGGTTTGATGATGAACAAGGAGTGTTGATTGCCGATGATTCGTACATTGGTGTGAATATCACATACCCTTATGAGCAGTTCACGAAAACACAATGGAAAGCCTTTAATTACGAGTATCTGCCGGTCTACAGACCAGGCAGCGAGGCGCTTCTTCGAGCGATTGTAAAAGATGTATGGGATGAAAACGTTATGTATGAGAATGCTGCGCGTATTGCGAGAAATGAAATTGCCCAAAATGAAAACGATATGTATGCGTGGTTTAATCTGGGAACGAACCTATATGCGTTGGGAGAATTTGCCGAGGCAAAACAAGCCTTTGAGCGTTCGCAGTCTATCGGGTGGCCCAGAAGGATGCTGTGGTATCAGATACAGCCGATACAAACGTATAACGCGCTTGGAGAATATGGGACTGCCTTAAAGTACGCGGATATTGCGCTACTAAGCAACGATTCGTTTGCTGAAGCGCATTTAGAAAAAGCAATCGCATATAAAGGATTGGGGAATACGGAAAAAGCTCGCGAAGAAGCAAATCGGGCGATTTTTTATTCCCCTGAATTTACTAAAGCAAAAGAATTTTTGGCTTCTCTATAAGATTTCCCCTACAATGAAATAAGCATGCAGCAAGACCGCTCAAGTATTTTTAAGGCTTCGGTTATTATCGGGGTTTCTTTCGGTATCAATAAATTGCTCGGGCTTGCCCGTCAGTATTTTATCGCGGCACAGTTTGGGTTTACTCCCGAAATAGACGCGTTTAACGTGGCAAACAATATGCCCGACCTTATTTTTTCGTTATTTTCTGGTGGGGCGCTTGCCATGGCGTTTATCCCTGTATTTTCTGAGTACTTGGATATAGAAGGACGCGATCTATCATGGAAGTTATTTTCGAAAATAGCAACGTTATTATTTACGATAACTGCGGTGGCGTCGCTAGGTATTGTGTGGTTTGCTCCGATATTGGTGAGCTCGCCTATAGGGGTAGCGCCCGGGTTTTCTGCTTCTTCGCAGGCGTTGGTCGTAACACTACTTCGCATCAATTTGATCGCAACATTGCTTTTTTCGTTGAGCGGATTGGTGACGGCTTCGCTGCAAGCGCATAAGCATTTTTTGCTGCCGGCTATCGCGCCAATATTTTATAATCTCGGTATTATTTTTGGAGCAGTCGTTCTCGCTCCCATGATGGGAATATACGGGCTTATGTATGGTGTCGTATTGGGTGCGCTCCTTCATGTAGTCGTGCAAATTCCAGGGTTACTGCGCTATAAATTTCGATTTTCGTTTTCATTTGATTTCAAAGACAGTGGGGTAAGGAAAATATTGCGTTTGATGGGCCCTCGAATTCTCACCGTACTTTTTATCCAAATAACATTTTTGTTGCGAGATAATTTTGCCTCGCGATTAGAACCAGGGTCGGTAACTGCGTTAACGTATGGATACTTTATTATGCAGGTGCCAGAGACGCTTATCGGAACATCTATCGCGATAGCGCTGCTTCCATCGCTATCGACATTTGTGAGTCAGCAGAGAAAAGACGAGTTTGCGAGAGCGTTGTCGGCATCTATTCGTGTGCTGATTGCCGCCTCGCTTATTTCGAGTGTTATGGTGTTTGGGGTGCTTTCGCAGCTTATTGATTATATTTTTGATTTTTCGGTTTCTCACGCGGAACTATTGGTAATGACGACATACGCATTTATGGGAGGGTTGCTCGCACATACGCTTATGGAAATATTAGTGCGGGCTTTTTATGCGAAACAACAGGCAGTTGTTCCGATGTACGCGACACTTATCCGCACAGTGCTATTTATTGTGTTTGGTGTGCTGCTCTATGAGCAGACGGGGGCAGTGGGGATAGCGGCAATAGACTCGATAACGGTTGCGATAGAAGCGATACTGCTATTAGCGTTGCTTTGGCCATCGCTTTCTCACAAATTTGAGATGGCACAAACGCTGGGGCGGTCCATTGCAGGAAGTGTGGTGGGGGTAGGCATCATGTGGATGATATTTTCATATTTTCATGTGCCTATCATCGTACAAATAGCCACTGCAATTATCGCAGCCATTATCGTCTACGTTGGGTTTGTTCTAAAAGAAGTAAAACTGCTTGTTAGGCTCTAAGATGATAACCACCCTTTAGATAAAGGGTGGTCTCATCGTGTATGAGAAAAAAGTAAGTGTACACTTACTTGGCTGCCTTCACCACATCTTGTGATGCATCTTTTACCGCAGTGATTACTTTTTCTACTTTTTCTTTGCCTTCTTCGATTTTTTCGGCCACCTGTTCTTTCATGTCTACTACTTTATCTTTTGCGGCATCGATAGCTTTTTCCGCCTGTTTGCGGCTGTTTTTGTTGGCTAATACAGCGACTGCTGCAACACCCACCGCGGCTGCTCCGACTACTGCTCCTGCAACTGCTGCAACTCCGGGGTTCACACCGCCTTTTTTATCTTCCTGTTTGTTTTGATCGTTCATTTGTTTCTTTCACCTCCTTTCGTGCTCATATAAGTAGCGTATCACACATAGTAATTATTTATTAACGTAGTATATTTGTC
>DJCU01000017.1:6490-7166 GCA_002430725.1 Candidatus Gottesmanbacteria bacterium UBA5942 | reverse complement strand
TGATAACCCAGTACAAGCGCTATCCAAAGAATGAGTGGCGTGGCTTCTGGGAGGGTTCGTTTTTTGATGTGTTTCCGTGTGGTGTATGTGAGCGCGAAAATAGCAAGGAGGGTCAAGGGAATACCAACGCCCCAGACGAACAGGTCGAGCGTGGGTTGTATGGGTAAAACAGACACCCATTGAAGTCCTGGTGGAAACGATGTGGTGGGTTCGTTAAATGATGCAAGCTGCCTCCAGTTTGCCAATAGTAACGGATTTATGGAAAGCCCAACAAAAAGATATGGATACGCTAGTCGAAGCGTGAGAAAAAGTCCAACGATACACCATAGTGCCTTTACAAGAAGTTCTTTTCGAGTTTTCCATATATCCTTTGATTGTCCGCTCCATGGCCAGAGCGCGAGAAAACTTATGCCTATAACAGGGATGATGAGTACGCTTGAAATTTTTGCGCTGATTGCAAGTGCAGCAGTAACACCCAAAAGAAACCCCATTCGATGACGCAGTATTTGCCAAAGTGCCATGGTGGTAAAAAGCGTGATGTAAGGGTCAACAGTAAAAAAATGCGATAGCTGTATGGGAAGAACACTTGCGGCATAGCAAAACGCGGCAAGCAATCCGATGCTTTGTTTTTTTGTAAGATGGGAAGCGATAAGAAAAACGAGAAGGAGTGTAATAA
>DJCU01000017.1:5959-6327 GCA_002430725.1 Candidatus Gottesmanbacteria bacterium UBA5942 | reverse complement strand
AAACGAGAAGGAGTGTAATAAGGTCTACTATCACGGATAGTACGCGACCCACGATGGTTATACCGTCATACGTATTGTTATGGGAAATAGTGGCGATTAACTTTGTGATATGCATGGGATACGTGCCATACACATAAAAAGAAAATTTTTTGTTATGCGGATTTGCAGGAGAGGTGCGGGTGTCTAAATAGTTTTGGAGAGAGTGGGGAAGTGTTATTTCTGTTGCCACCATGGTGAGAAACCGCTCGTCAGGATGGAGATGTGATTTACTGTCCCAATTCATGCCCGTAAGACGGAATACTGCCGCAAGCGCGATGATTGCCGCAAGAATGAGTGCGTGTGGGAGAGAAATATACTTATTCATGTGC
>DJCU01000017.1:3701-5818 GCA_002430725.1 Candidatus Gottesmanbacteria bacterium UBA5942 | reverse complement strand
GAAATATACTTATTCATGTGCGTTATAAGAACAGATATCGTCTACGCTATATATTTTAAGGTGTGTTTCTTGATTTTCGTAGACAGGGGGAAGGCTTTGCCATATTCGTAAGTTTGGCATGAGATACGGTTCGGGGTTTGGGTTCAGCTCGACAAATGTGACACCATTTTGAGTCGCTGCGTTACAAATACCACGTGCGGTGTCTGCTTCATAGATGTGTGATAATTTATCTTCCCGTTCAACCTGTTTATATCCATACGACCAAGTAAAGTAGGTATATCCGGAAAATAATGATCTGCCCGCAATGCTCGCAGGATGATAAAACCATGTGGAATTTGCAATAACATCGGTGGGTTTGGTAAAGGTAAGAAAAAATTGCGCATCGGGATTTTTGGGAATATCAGGAATATTTCCTTTTGTGTCATTGATGATGGGGAAAAAATCGATAATACCCGATATGGTAAGCATGACAACGAGAATGATCGCGCTAAGTCCTTGGAGTAATTTGCTTAGCCATTTTGTAGGAATTGTATTCCATAGTTTAATAAGTTTAATGACTGCATACGCAGAAAAAATATTACCCAATGTTAAGAAGAAGTTAAAGAACTTATGATTATTTATCATATCAGTGGAAAATTGGAACAGGTTGGGGAGTACAAAAAGAAAGAGGAGTGGAGGAGCTAATAAGCGCCGGATATGTTTTGGGGCAGCCATAACGCCCAAGGGTATGAGAATGCTGTGAAGGCCGAGGTTATACACCCAAAAAAGAATAAGTGATGAAAGTGTTGTGTGTGGAGAGAGATATCCAGGTTGCCACATTATTGGGGATGATGTATGACTGAGTGTTTGCAGTAGTAGGGCGGCAGGAGCAATAATGAGGCTTGCACGCACAATAGGCGCACGTATATCTTTCTTGATAAGAAATGCCCATCCCAAAAAAAGCGCTGCAATGCCAGCTGCTGCGAAATTAATGAAAAAAAGTATAGATGTGAGTATCCCAATATATGCCCCCGTTATCCATAGTTTTTTGGGCGGATGATAGAGGAGGTAGACGATGATGAGGAGTATGCCGTACGAAAGCGCGAGGTGGCGTTGGTTTGTGTAGATATTAAGATTCCAAAATGCGGTGACGAGTCCGTTATCCCATGGCCCAAACGATGGAAATTGGCTGTTCGTTATGATGTCTAAGGGTGTTAAGAAGTTGGCGGGGTGTTTTTCAAAAAAAGAAATAAACGAAAGCGACCCGTTAAACAGAAAAAAAAGAACAGATAGCGCGGCAACAGCAATAGATGAAAATAATGTTTGGGAAAGCCGAAAAATGCCAATAAGGAGAAGAAAAAATCCGAGCGCGCTTATGGTGTTTAGTGCCCAGTCAATGCGAACCCCTATTTTTTCGAGTAATCCCACTATTGCATAAAAGCCGAAGTGATAGCGAATAGGTTCTCCCGGAAACAGTGGAGACTCGATTGGTTTTCCGTGGAGTAGCCACTCTGTATTAGGCCCGTAAGAAAACGAACGAATGAGTGGTATATGAGCACCAAAATCACTCCAGAGTTTGCTCGCGATTTGTATATGGTGTTTGTCAGCGTCATACGAAAACGTATGAAACATCAGGAAAAAAGAAAACATGAAAGCGAAGAAAATGCTTGTATAAGCAATAATCCGCTGATGCAGCGATAATTTCTTCATAGTAATCGATGATGTGTTATCTATTCGACAGATTTTTTTGTAGAAACGATGATGCTGATGCTGCTGATGATGACAGCATGGTGCTTGCTGCACGTTTTCCAAGCTCTACTGCATAATTCGTGCCCCTGTCCCAGGGGAGTATGTAATCCATATTTGCCATATATAGCCCGGTGATAGGTGTAGTGAGATCGGGGATTTTTTGGGAGTATCCAACTGTGTGAACAGGTTGTGCGAAAAAACCGACAAATAAAAATGAACGAGTGATGCTGTCGGCACTCATGGATGGATTGAGACGTTTGATATAGGGCATGAACTCTTTTAATAATTGTTGCTTTGTCATAGATAAATATCGGTGTCCTTGTGGTAGATAATTTCCAAAATAGGTGAGGTGATGACCGCCATAGTCTTTTTTGTTCATAAAATTGGTA
>DJCU01000017.1:1516-3520 GCA_002430725.1 Candidatus Gottesmanbacteria bacterium UBA5942 | reverse complement strand
TTTGTTCATAAAATTGGTATGCGCCACTGCTGCCAAAAATGGATAGGATTGATCGGTGACATTAAGCCAATATACTGCGTTGAGTATCGGTTTTTTGGTAGCTAAAATGAGTGTTTGAGCGTGCAAATGAGGAATAGCAGTGAGTTGTTTGTGCGCGGTGCTTTTAGCAAGTTCTGGGACGAGCGAAAATGCGATAGGGGTGGGGATGGTAAGTAATACCTGATCAAACGATTTGCGCGTTTTCCCGATGTGTACGTCAAACCCATGTGATTTCCGTTTCGTGATGGTTTTTACTGTGGTGCTTGTATATATTGTTCCTCCAAGTTTCGTAATGTGTTGAGAAAGTGTTTCTACCACGGTATGAAATCCTCCATGTATATAGCAAAGTGATGGGGTTCGTTTGGCGATACGCGCCCAAAACCATGATGCAGCAATCGTTGGCGCGTAATCGTCAAATTTGCCATACAATAACGGTTTCCATATACAATTCCACGCCTGATTGCCTCCGATAGTGATAATGAGTCGTTCTGCGGTGATGTGTTCCAGTAGCTTCCAAAAAGGGAATAATTTGAGAAATCCGAGCAGTATTGCAGTACGGAATTTACTCATTGGTGATAAACCGGGGAAACGGAGAAGATGTAACGGGGAGTCGAGCTGATGCATTTTGCCATGCCAAAGCGTTGAGGTTATTGGGCGGGTAACAATTAGTTTGTCCTGTAGGCCTAACTCACGGATGAGCGAAATAATATAGGAGTCGTTGGTAAAGAGATGATGATACGCGCCTTCAAGATGCCAATTCCAGTTTTTTTCTTTAAAGCCATAGGCAAGTCCTCCGAGATAGGGTTCTTTTTCAAATATAGTAACCTGGTGTCCTGATTGGGCGAGAGAATGTCCTGCGGTCAGTCCGGTAAAACCACCTCCTATAATTGCAATACGCATGCTTCCCATTGTAACACGCACAGTTTACTCTCACTTTTTATTTTTGTTTGTGCTAGCGTATACTTAACACTGTATATGGCGGAATCATTGCATCACGAAACAAAAAAAACTGCGCCTGTCGTAAAAACAGTGCGTGATAGGTTAGTTGATTTCCACGATCGACATTTGCAGGTATCACCGGTGGCTGCAGATGCTGCAAAAGCATTTGAAAGTATTGTTCCCGTTATTTCATCAAAAAAGGGAAAAGCGGTTGTTGAAAAAATACGCCCACACGTGGCTTCGTGGAGTAAAAATATAGAAATGGGAACTGCGGCTGTCGATGTAACGCTGGGATTAGTTGGGGCAGGTGTGGCCGCAGAAGGGCTTATTGGGGGAATTTTGGAAAAACGTGCGGTAGAAAAGGGTGCGAGCGCGCTTGATACTGATGTGCAGGAAACCGCTCTTGGAATGATGAAAACGGATATGAGGCCGCGAATAAAGCGTGGACTTGCCGGTATTGGGTTGGGTGGTGTGTTTTGGGGGCTTCGACCTGTCACGCGTATTGCTGATGCCGCGTATCGCTACGGAGCGCCGCTTGCCCGCCGCGTAGTAGGAGCAGTCGATGGGATACTATTGCGGCGTGAACAAAAACAAGAAGTAAAGCGGGTTTTTGTCGGACAGGGGAAGGCCTGACGTTTTTTACTCACTCATTTATATGCCACTTGCCGATTTTTTTCAGGTGTTACGATGGTGGGGGACTTTGTTCCTCATAGGGAGTGCTGCATATCCTTTGGCAAAGCGATTATTTCCTCATTGGCATGACGAAGGATATTTTTTTGCAAAATCCATAGGGCTCGCGGCAGTGACGTGGGTGGTATACATCCTCGGGATGGCGAAAATTGCACCATTTACGGTCATTACGATATCTGCCGCAGTTATCGGGGTATTTGTGGTCGGCATTCTTGTACAGCCAAAGGTGGGAAAAGGGAAGAGTGAGCCAACCTGGAAAAAAACAACAGTGACGGTTATTGTCGAAGAGATCGTGTTTTTGCTTGCGCTTTTGTATTGGTCATGGATAAAAGCACA
>DJCU01000017.1:616-1319 GCA_002430725.1 Candidatus Gottesmanbacteria bacterium UBA5942 | reverse complement strand
TTGGTCATGGATAAAAGCACATGAACCATCGCTTCGAGGCCTTGAGAAGTTTATGGATTATGGGTTTATGCAGTCTGCTCTCCGAAGCACGTTTTTTCCACCTCCGGATATGTGGTATCCGCCATTTCCGATAAATTATTACTACTTCGGTCATTTAGTCACCGCGCTCATTACCAAATTATCGGGTCTTGATCTTATGGTGACATTTAATTTGATGCTTTCGACCATATTTGCGTTATGTATCACCATGAGTTATTCCATCGGATTTCAGCTGATGTCCCAAGCTCCTCTCGTCATGGCGCGAAAGCGATTTGTTGCAGCACTTGGTGGTATGTTGACTGCATATCTCGTGACGCTTTCAGGCAATATGCAGACGATATATGCATTTACGAAGGGATATACAGGGGAGGATGTTGTACCATTTTGGACGATACTATGGAAATGGGGCGAGTTCCTCGAGCGACTGCCAGAAGGTCTTCAGCGATATTGGTACGCAAACGCTACCCGATTTATTCCATTTACGATCCATGAATTTCCCAGTTACTCGTTTGTCGTTTCCGATATTCACGGACATGTGCTTTCTATACCATTTGTCCTTCTTGCATTAGGGCTTATTATCGCGCTTGTTCATTCTTTGACAAAAGAAAAAACACCGACAGATTTTGTTCTTCTTGGGGTATATGGATTTTTGGTGGGGGTGTTG
>DJCU01000017.1:0-453 GCA_002430725.1 Candidatus Gottesmanbacteria bacterium UBA5942 | reverse complement strand
ATTTTTGGTGGGGGTGTTGCTAATGACAAACGCGCTTGATGGGCCGATATATTTTGGGTTATTGGCATTTATTATTGTCATTTTTGCGTTAGGTCAGCCAAAAAAATTATGGAAACGGTGGGGGATAGCTGCTGGATTTGTGTTCGTTGTTGCCGCGGTTACAAGCCTTCCATTTCTTTTGCACTTTAAATCTTTTGTCAATGGTGTCGCGGTGAACTGTCCAATGTCGTTTTTTGCCAATAGTCGAATAGGGCCATTGTTGTTTGAAGGAGTAGAGAAGTGTCAGCGTTCACCGCTGTGGATGTTATGGCTACTTTGGGGATTTTTCTGGTTCTGCGGCGGACTTTTTCTATTTACTAAAGTTGATAAGATCAAGTACTTACGGGATATAAAATCATTGTGGAATACAAAATTTACCCATACAGAACATGTGCCTGTCTCTTATACACATCT